>JAKFVZ010000425.1 GCA_021732965.1 Reyranella sp. | reverse complement strand
TCCAGCGGTGGTCCGAGCCAGGGCACAGGCCCTGTGCAGGGCGCCGGTCCGATGCAGGGTGCGGGTCCCGCTGGCCCAACCGGCGGCGTGCCGGGCGGTCCCGCAGGCGATCCCCAGCAGGCTCAACAAGGCCCACAGCAGGGTGGCGGTCCCCTCCAGAATGCCGGTCCGCTGCAGGGCGCCGGCCCACTCCAGAGTGCTGGCCCGCTCCAGAGCGCCGGTCCGCTGCAGAGCGCCGGGCCACTCCAGAGCGCGGGGCCTTTGCAGACCAATGGTCCGCTGCAGAACGCTGGTCCTTTGCAGCCGGCCGCCCCGCTTCAGAGCACCGCGCCGGACGGCGGCCAGCCGGGCGGGCTTGAAAGCCTGACCAATACGGGTTCGCCCCTCATTCCGCCGCCGGACAACACTCCGGTGAATGTAGGAGGGTTGCCTTACGGTCCGACGGGCGGCCCGACGATGCAGCAGCTCATCGCGCAGATGCTGGCCGGGCCGGACGGAACGTCGGCGCCGACGCTCGTTTCCCTGATCAATAGCCTTTCCCCGCCCGGCTCGCCGCCTCCGGGACAGCCGCCCGGACTGCCTCCGGGGCCGCCGCCGTTCGTGCCTATCAGCAATCCCAATCCGGGCCCGCCCGGACCTACTGTGGTGCCTCCGAATACGGGCCAGCTCCCGCCGATCTATGACACGCCGCCGTCGCAGCAGCAGAGCCCGAGTTAGTACGTCAAAGCGTCTGCGTGGAAGCTTCTTCCAGCCGACACTAGGACCGCTGCCGGGATGGCCTTCGGAACCCATGTCTATTAGTGCGAATCGATCGCAGCTGACCTGGTCGCCTGTACTTGGCTGGGTGTTGCTCGCCTGTGCGACGTCGGCGGCCCAGGCCCAGACCGAGACGTCGTCTCCGGCCGCCCAGATTCTGCTCGAGCAGGCCCCGGTAATCGATATCCCCGACGTGCCGGTTTCCGTTACGGGCGCCGTGAATGCCCCTGGCGAGGTCGGGATCGCGGTGGGCGCCTTCACGCTCTATCCGTCCATCGAGGTGCAGGCCGGGTTCGACAGCAATGTCTTCGCGACGTCGGCGCCCACGGTCGGCTCTCCCTACACCCTGATCCGGCCGGTGGTGGAGTTGAAGTCCGACTGGCTCAATCACTCCATCCGCGTCCTGGCCGGAGCGGGTTTCGGCATCTACACCAACGCCAGCACGCAGAATTACTGGAACGGCAACCTCCAGATCGACGGCCGCCTCGATATCCGGGAGGATTTCTACGCCACCGGCATGGTCGCCGTGCGGCGGCAGACCGAAGCGCTCGGCACACCGAACGCGCTGGTGGCGAGTTCGCCCACGGTGGTCGATTCGATCCCGGTCGAAGTTGGTCTGTATCAGCGTTTTAACCGCTTTTTCTATGACTTCAGGGCTTCGGCGACCCGATACAACTACACCGACAACAGCATCGTGAGCTCCGCTGGACTGCCTGCGGCCAGCCGCAACCGCTTCGAGTACGACGAGCGTGTCCGACTGGGCTACGAGGTCATGGACGGGATCGACGTCTGGGTGGCTCCCGGCCTAAATCAGCGCATCTACGACGAGTTCGTCAATGCCTTCGGCCAGCAGCGCGATTCGACCGGCTGGAACGTCAATCTGGGGGCCACCCTCAAGTTGACGACGAAGAGCATCCTCGAAGGCTACATCGGCTACTCCACGCAGACTTATATAGCCGATGGCACGACCACTCCGGCCTTCACATTCGGCCTTTCGGGAAGCTGGAACGGCTACGAGCCCCTGACGATCCGCCCGGCGTTCATCCGGACGATCAACGAGTCGGCCTACAGCAACTACATCAACTACGTGTCGACCGCGGTCGGCGTCGATTTCACCTACGATATCCACGACGCCTGGCAGATGGTCGGCGGCACCGGCATCAATATCGCGGATTTCACACCGGCGCCCGGGTCGGGTGTGGGACCCCGTACGGATTACTACTGGCGCGCGTCACTGGGTTTGCTGTATGCACTGCGACCGCAGATACAGCTCGGCCCGCTTTACGAACATACGACCGCCTGGTCGACCGACGTGCCATCCGGCGGTCCGTCGTACACCCGGGAAGTGTTCTCTCTTAGGCTTGTTGCAAAACGGTGATCTGGTGAACGTGCGTCCTTTCCTCTCCCGTTGCCTCGGCCCGCTTCTGGTGGCGATGGCGCTGACCGTCGGTGCCTGCGATCCGCAGCCGCCCGCTTCGACGATGACCATCCAGCAGCCGTCCCAGGGCACCCAGAACCTGCGGCTTGGCGAGTATCGCGTCGCGCCGGGCGACCGGCTGCGGGTCGTGGTGCTGTCCGACACCGAATTGTCGGGCGAGTACGAAGTCGACTCGACGGGCATGATCTCGCCGCGCATGGCTGGCCGGGTCGTCGTGCTGGGCATGTCGATGCCGGAGATCGAAGCGATGCTGGCCGACCGTTATCGCTCGGGGGGCTATCTGCGCAATCCGCGCATCAGCGTCGATCTCGTGTCGCGCCGCCCGTTCTACATCGTGGGCGAGATCGGCCGGCCGGGTTCGTTCCCCTACGTTTCGGGGATCAACGTCCTGCAGGCGATTGCGATTGCCGGCGGGTACACGCGTCGCGCATCCAAGACGCGTATCACTATTCAGCGCTTCAATGCGCAGCAGGGTCAGGAAGAGACGGTAACGGAGGATTCACCGGTGGGGCCGGGCGACATCATCCGCGTGCCGGAGCGTTGGTTCTAGTTCTAAGGTCTGCGTAAGGCGTTCTGACGTAAGAGTTCTTGGGGATGGGCGATGTGGGATCGCCCATCGGGTGGGGTGACGTGCCGCGGCAGGTCCGGTAGCGGGCTGCTTTGGTGCGAAACTCGAACGGGTGTCGTCGCGAGTTATCTTTTTCGCGGAGTGTTGTGGGATGGGATCGTTACCGAGGGCGGACCACATGGTGGATGAGCCCAACCAGAATCGTGTCGTGCCTGCGCCTGATGCCGCGGTGCTTGCGCCCGTTCGTCCGGTGGAATCGCCGAACGAACTATGGGAGTGGCTGCGCCTGCTCAATCGCCGCAAGGCCTTGATCCTGGGCTGCGGCCTCATCGCGACGGCGCTGATGGCGCTGATGATCGCGCAGGCCACGCCGCTGTACAAAGCCTCGTCGCGCATCATGCTCGATACGCGGACGTTCAAGGTGGTCAGCACCGAGGCGGCGCTGTCGGGTGTCGACACGCTCAACATGGGCGCCATCCAGAGCGAACTGGAGGTCATCCAGTCCGAGTTCCTGATCGGCCGCGTCGTCGACAAGCTCGGTCTGGCCAACAATCCCGAGTTCAACGGCACCAAGCCGCCGGGCTTCATCGACAACGCGCTGCAGCCGCTGCGTGACCTGTGGAGCACCGGCATCTCGACGTTGCTGGCGCCGCCGCCGAAGCCGCAACAGGCGAGTGCCGCACCGGCGCCGGCACGCACCGGCCGCCCCGCCGAAGACAGCGACCCGCGCCGTCGTGCCGCGATCGGCGCGGTCGCGGGCCGTCTCAGCGTCACGCTGCTCGGCCGTACCTTCGTCATCCTCATCACGGTCGAGAGCCCCGACTGCACGATGTCGGCGCGCATCGCCAATGCGCTCGCCGAAGCCTATCTCGCCGACCAGATCGAGACCAAGAACGAGGCCAACCGCCGCGCCACCGAGTGGCTGGAGC
>JAKFVZ010000423.1 GCA_021732965.1 Reyranella sp. | reverse complement strand
GTGCGCGACGACCTGCTCCTGCAGCACGCCAGGGTGCGTCGAGCCACAGTTGCCGTTGATGTTGAAGCCGTCGGGCGACACGCCGACCCGAATCACCTCCGCCCCGAGTTCCGACAGCACCGTCGGCGCAACCCTGTAGGCGGCACCGTTGGCGCAATCGACGACGACCTTGAGGTCGCTGAGATCGAGGCCGCGCGGTGCCGATGCCTTGACGGCCTCGATGTATCTGCCCTGCACGTCGTCCAGCCGCTTGGCGCGCCCGATCGCGGCGGCGTCGGCGAGCGTCATGTCCGACGGCGACATCACGAGCGCCTGGATCCTGCTCTCGACGGCATCCGACAGCTTGAAGCCGTCCGGGCCGAACAGCTTGATGCCGTTGTCCTCGTAGGGATTGTGCGAAGCGGAGATCATCACGCCGACATCGGCTCGCATGGATCGCGTCAGGAAGCCCACGGCGGGCGTCGGGATCGGCCCCAGGAGAAAGACATCGACGCCCACCGACAGGAAGCCGGCCGTCAGCGCCTGCTCCAGCATGTAACCCGACAGGCGCGTATCCTTGCCGATGACGGCGCGATTGCGATGGGCGCCACGACGGAACACCTGTCCCGCGGCCATGCCGATGCGCATCGCCATCTCGGCGGTCATCGGAGAAGTATTGGCGCGGCCGCGAACGCCGTCCGTGCCGAAAAGTGAACGAATCATGACGGCGGTTCTACCGCATCGCCTCGAAAACGGCGAGCGCCTGCCGGGTGGCCTGGACATTGTGGACGCGCACGATCGAGGCTCCGTGGCGCACGGCCTCCACGGCCAGAAAAGCCGAGGCCGGATCGCGATCGGCCGCCCTCTCGACGCCCGTGAGGCGGCCGATGAAGCTCTTGCGCGACGCGCCGATCAACACCGGATAACCTGTGTCCGCCAGCCGTCGCGCGCCAGCAATCAAGGCCAGTTCCTCCTCGACCTTCTTTCCGAACCCGAGGCCAGGATCGAGGGCAATGCCCCCGCGCTCGACGCCCGCCGCCACACAGGCCGCGGCGCGACCCAGCAGAAAACGCCGGACATCCTCGACCACATCGTCATAGGCCGGACCGGCATAGCGCTCCTCCGGCCTGCCGCGCCGGTGCATCAGGATGACGGCTGCCCGGGTGCGCACGATCAGAGGCAGCATCGCCTCGTCATCTCTCAGAGCAGAAACGTCGTTGACGATCCGCGCCCCGGCGGCAAGCCCCGCCTCGGCAACGGACGCACGACGCGTGTCGAGCGACACGATGGCGCCCTGCCGAACGAGGCCTTCCACGACGGGCAGGATACGGCGGCGTTCTTCATCGGGAGAGACGGCGGCCGAACCCGGCCGGGTCGATTCCCCTCCAACGTCGAGGATGTCCGCCCCTTCCTCGACGAAGCGCAGGCCATCGTCGATGGCCCGCGCAGGGTCGAGGCGTTCCCCGCCATCGGAGAAGGAGTCGGGCGTCACGTTCACGATCGCCATCACGAGAGGGCGATCGAGGGCGAGGCCCGCGAAGCGTCGCGTCAAACGCCCGGCTGAGGCTCGGGGTTGGCGCCCGGCGCCGGGCCGGTGCTGGTCGGGACCGAGGCACGGCGACGGCGATCGGAGGTGCCGGCGCCGCCGGTGTCATCGCGCACGACCTTCTCGCCGCGCAGGATCGTGCCGATCTCGTCGTTGCTCAGCGTCTCGTATTCGAGCAGCGCCCTGGAGATCGTGTGCAGGTCCTCGAGGCGCTCGGTGAGAATCGTGCGGGCACGGCCCTCGGCCTCCTCGATCAGGCGGCGAACCTCCTGGTCGATGAGTTGTGCGGTCGCCTCGGAGACGTTCTGCGTCTGCGTGACGGCGTGCCCCAGGAACACTTCCTGCTCGTTCGCCTGATAGCGGACGCGACCGAGCTTCTCGGACATGCCGTAGGCGGTGATCATGCCGCGCGCGGTCTGCGTCGCGACCTGGATGTCGCTGGCGGCACCCGTCGTGACGTTCTCGGGGCCGAACACCAGTTCCTCGGCGAGGCGGCCGCCGAACATGATGGCCAGGCGCGACTCGAGATACTGCTTGGTGTGGCTGAGATGATCGCGCTCCGGCAGCTGCATGGTCACGCCCAGCGCGCGACCGCGCGGGATGATCGTCACCTTGTGCAGCGGATCGCTCTTCGGCACGTGCATGGCGACCAGCGCATGACCCGCCTCGTGGTACGCAGTGAGCGTCTTCTCCTCGTCGGTCATCGCCATCGAGCGGCGCTCGGTGCCCATCAGCACCTTGTCCTTGGCGTACTCGAAGTCGCCCATGGTGACGAGACGCTTGCCCACGCGCGCGGCGCGCAGGGCGGCCTCGTTCACGAGGTTGGCCAGATCGGCGCCGGAGAAGCCGGGCGTTCCGCGGGCCAGGACGCGCGGATCGACGTCCGGCGCCAGGGGCACCTTGCGCATGTGGACCTTCAGGATCTTCTCGCGGCCGCCGACATCGGGGTTCGGCACCACGACCTGGCGGTCGAAGCGACCCGGACGCAGCAGCGCGGGATCGAGCACGTCGGGACGGTTGGTGGCGGCGATGAGGATAACGCCCTCGTTCGCCTCGAAGCCGTCCATCTCGACCAGCAGCTGGTTCAGCGTCTGCTCGCGCTCGTCGTTGCCGCCGCCGAGGCCCGCACCGCGATGACGGCCGACCGCGTCGATTTCGTCGATGAACACGATGCAGGGGGCGTTCTTCTTGGCCTGCTCGAACATGTCGCGCACGCGGCTGGCGCCGACGCCCACGAACATTTCGACGAAGTCGGAGCCCGAGATCGTGAAGAAGGGCACATTGGCCTCGCCCGCGATGGCGCGCGCGAGCAACGTCTTGCCGGTACCCGGAGGGCCGACCAGCAAGCAGCCCTTGGGGATCTTGCCGCCCAGGCGCTGGAACTTCTGCGGGTCCTTGAGGAAGTCGACGATCTCCTCGAGTTCGCCCTTGGCCTCGTCGATGCCGGCAACATCATCGAAGGTCACGCGGCCATGCTTCTCGGTGAGCAGGCGCGCCTTGGACTTGCCGAAGCCCATGGCGCGGCCGGTGCCGCTCTGCATCTGACGCAGGAAGAAGATGTAGACACCGACCAGCACGAGGACCGGCAACCAGCTCACGAAGATGCTGCCGAGATTGACACCCTCCTCCGCCGGACCGGCATCGACGCGATCGACGTTCTTGATGAGCATCGGCATCAGCTGGTCGTCGGGCGGGGTGCTCGGCGCGTAGGTCGAGAACTTCTGCACGCCGTTGCGCGGCTCGCGGAACGTGCCGTTGATCGTATTGCCCTGGATGCGGACGTCCTGGACCTGCCGCTGCTCAACCGCCCGGACGAATTCGGAGTAGGAGATGGTGTTTCCGGGAGAACGGGTCGCTCCGCCCTGGAAGACGCTGTAGAGCAGCGCCAGCAGGAGAACGATGACGATCCACAGGGCAGCGTTACGATTGAACGGGTTCACTTAGGGCTTCCGTTGGCTAGAGCTACGTTCAAAGATGGGTTGCGGCCGCCGGGTCGCAAGCAAAATATGCAGCCGGAATCAAAGGCTGCCTGCCTTTCCTGCCACTTTCGGGGCGGACAATCCACACAAGCCGCCGCGAGCCGACAGCCTGACGCAGGAGGAATCGGCACCCCGACAGGGTGAAATCGCCCTCCCGCCCCGATTTCCCGCGGTCGAGCGGCCCCGACC
>JAKFVZ010000631.1 GCA_021732965.1 Reyranella sp. | reverse complement strand
GATAGGAACGGTCGAAGTCGAATGGCCGGCGGCGCTGCCGGCGGCCGGTCCGCGCGATCAGCCGGTCCGGATAGCTGCGCGTCGCCATGAGCGACGGCGCGTTCTGGCTCACGAAGGCCCCCAGCATGCGCTTCTTGTCGGCCAGTTCCGCCGGCATCATCCGCAGCTTCAGGATCGGCCGGCCGTCGACGCCGTCGGGCGGGCCGTTATAGGCGACCAGGCCGAACAGCCAGCGAGCACAGAGCGCAAGGATGCGGTGCGGCGTGTTCAGCAGGGAAACGTAGGGGCTGTATTCAGGTGCCTCGAACACCGCGAACCGGTCGGCCGGCACGATCAGCAGATCGATCAGCGCGGCGGTCATGTCGTGATGGACATGACCGCCCTCGAAGGCTGGTATCACGATCGCGGTCGGCTGGAACTCGTCGATGATACCGCGCAGGGCCGTCGCGGCCGCGCGCAGCTTCGCGGGATCGCGGCTCTCCAGCGGTGGCATCAGATCGAGGAACCGGAGATCGGCCGCGCCGAGGCCGGCGATACTCCAGGCCGCACGCGCTTCGGCTTCGCGTCTTTCCGGCAAGGCCGGCATTTCATCGCGGGCGAGATAGATCACGCGGGTGACGCCGCCCAGACCGCTGTTGCGAAGTCCGAGACCGCCGGCCGAGATCACGCAGTCATCCTCGTGCGGCGCGAGTATCAGCAGGCGGCCGGGCGTATCCCAGACCATCCAGCGCTCGATCGCCCGGATGCGCAACAGGGCGAAAAGCGCGGACGCCAGAAGCAGCGTGTAGAAGAGCGCGAAGGGCAGGGCGATCCAGAACAGGCCGGGCAGGCATGTGGCCAGCCAGAACAACAGAGCGGCGGCGGCCAGCATCGCCACGACGATCGACGGCCGGAAGTCGATGCGGAGCTTCATTCTATCGCGGAGCCCATTCCTGCAATACCTATGCTATCAATCGACCCGATACATCAAGCCCTTGCCGAATCACTGGACACGCCTTGCGCCTTCTTCACGTCGTTCCGACCTATCTGCCGGCCACCAGATACGGCGGCCCGATCCGGTCGGTCCACGCGCTCTGCCGCGAACTGGCCGCGGCCGGACATGACGTGCAGGTCTTCACCACCAGCGTCGACGGTCCCGGCAACAGCGACGTGCCTCACGGTGTGCCGGTCGACGTGGAAGGCGTGAAGGTCACCTATTTCCCGAGCCGGGTGCTGCGCCGCCTGTACTGGTCGCCGCCGATGGGGCGTGCGCTGTCGCACGTGACGGCGGGCTATGACGCCGTGCATCTCCATTCGGTCTTCCTGTGGCCGATCCTCGCCGGTGCCCGCGCCGCGCGAGGCGCGGGCGTACCCTACGTGATCTCGCCGCGCGGGATGCTGGTGCCCGAGCTTATCCGCCGCAAGAGCCGCTGGGTGAAGGAAGCGTGGATCCGCCTGATTGACCGGCCCAACCTCGAGCACGCGGCGGCCGTGCATGCGACGTCGGCGATCGAGGCGCAGCATATCGCGAGCTTCGGCTGGCGCCTGCCGCCGATCGCCATGATCCCGCACGGAGTCGACGATCCGCCACCGCCTTCGTCGAAGCCTTTGTCGCCCGATATTGTTGCGGCCCTCGCAGGCGGTCCGATGGTCCTCTCGTTCGGTCGCCTGAGTTGGGAGAAGGGCCTGGACCGCGTGATCGCCGCCCTCGTCGAGGCGCCCGCTGTGCGCGCGGTCATGGCCGGCGACGATGCCGACGATCACGCCGCCTATCTCGCGTCGGAGGCCGCGCGCCACGGTGTCGCCGATCGCGTGACGATCATCGCGCGTCATGTCTCCGGCGCCGACAAGGAGGCTCTTTTCGCGGGCGCGCGTCTCTTTGCAATGACTTCGCTGTCGGAGAATTTCGGCATCGCCGCTTTCGAGGCGATGCGCAGAGCCGTGCCGGTCCTCGCGACGCCGGACGTCGGCATGTCGGAGATCGTGCGCGCGACGCAGGCCGGTCTCGTCGTCGAGCCGACGCCGGCCGCGATCGCCGCCGGCTTGCGCACGATGTTTGCGGATCCCGATCTCTGCCGACGTCAGGGCGAGGCAGGGCAGCGCCATGTCATCGATCACTATGGCTGGCCGGCCGTGGCGCGCCGCATGGTGGAGCTTTACCGCTCGATCGCCGAAGCCTCGAGGCGCGGAGCGGCATCGTGATGCAATTGCTGCAGCAGAGCCCTTTCGATCCGGTGAAGGAGCCGCGAATCGTCATCATCGCCGACTGGCTGCCGCCCGATTTCGGCGCGGTCGGTCAGTACATGCTGATGCGGGCGCAGGCGTTGGCGGAGCAGGGGCACGACGTGACTCTCGTCGGTCTCTCGACCGCGCGGGACTCGACGATCCGGCAGCTTCGGGGCAAGGGCCATTTGACGGAGATCCGCCTGAATGCGCGCCCGGTCCCGCGTGGTTCGCTCGTCGGACGCATGCTGTGGACGATCGCGACCAACCTGCGCCTCATTCTGGCGGCGTTCGGGCCGCTGCGAGCAGCCGACGGCATCCTGTTCACGGGCTCGCCGCCGTTCCTCATCCATCTGCTGGCGCCGCTGAGGCTTCTCTGGCGGGGGCGGCTTGTCTACCGGATCACCGATTTCCATCCCGAGTGCCTCATCGCCGCCCGGGACAGGCCCTCGCGACCCTTGGGCTTTCTGCTGGCACTGACGAATTTCTGGCGCCGGAAGGTCGATGGGTTCGAGGTGCTCGGGGAGGACCAACGCCGCCGCCTCACCCAGACCGGTATTCCGGCCGACCGCATCGCGCTGGTCCGGGATGGGTCGCCCGTCTCGTTCGCGGGCGACACGCAAGTCGAGCCGCTGCCAGCAGAATTGGCCGGCAAGTGCGTGCTGCTCTACTCGGGCAACTATGGCGTTGCCCATGAGGTGGAGACGGTGGCGCGGGGGTACGAGCTTCATCACAGGTCCGGAAGCGGCCGGGTCCACCTGTGGCTTAGTGCCACAGGAGCGGGGGCGGAAGATCTTGCCGCCCGGTTCGATGCCGCCGGCCTTCCGTTCCATCGATCCTCGCCGGTCCCCCTCGAGCGATTGTCGGGCCTGCTCCGGGCACCGGCCGCTCACCTCGTCACCCTGCGGGATGCTTTCGTAGGTTATGTGATGCCGTCCAAAATTTATGCATGCATCGATTCGGGCAAGCCGGTTCTTTTCGTGGGGAGTGCCGCTTCGGACGTCGATTTGCTCGCGGCTCCCGCGTCCGCGGGTTACTGGCGGGTGCCGTGCGGCGACGCCGACGGATTTGCGGCGGCGCTGGAGGAAGTGGCTGATCGATGCCCGGCCGGCGCGTCCTGACCTTGCTGATGTAGTGCAATTTTTGCCCTTAATTCGCCTCAAGCGTGGGCGATCAATGGCCTGGGGCAGGGCGCCAAATGCCTGAATCCCGCGTTTCCGGACCCTTCACGTCTGGGTGTATCTAAGGGGCGGGACTTGGCTTTCTGCACGCGATTCGCTATTTTGTTTACCGACTTGGATGGGACCGAACCGTGCTTCTCGGGGAGGGCCAAGTGGGTGGTGCTTCCAAAAATTGATCGTGTCGCCTTTTCGGGCTCATGATCGGGTTGGGTCAAATGTTCAAAATTGCACTTCGGACGCAGGGTTTGGCGGCGGTGTCGGTCCTACTGTGGACCGCGGGCGCCGTTGCGCAGGTGGGTCCTGAAGTGGCCC
>JAKFVZ010000634.1 GCA_021732965.1 Reyranella sp. | reverse complement strand
TCAGCATCATGCCGAGCGTGGCCAGCGCCACGACCAGCGGATACTCGAAGCGCCAGGCCTTCGCCTGCTCGAAATAGGCACGCGACATCAGGATGGCGAGGGCGGAGCCCACCAGAACCATCGCCTTCATGGTCGCGGTCAGGCGGTCGACGATGAACAGCGAGGAGAAAGCCGTGCCCTCGCGATACGGCAGGAACAGCAGCGCCGCCGTCACCAGCAGTGCCACCGAGGTCGCGACCGAGACGAACGGCGTGGCGATCTCGCCGCGCACGACGCCGTAGATCAGCAGCAGTGCGGTGGCCGCCGCGAGGAAGATTTCCGGGCGGGCCAGGGTCCAGTTTTCGAGACCGACAATCATGTTCATCACTCCCGGCCGCTCACGGCGCCAGCGCCGCGGTACGGGCGAGCTTCAAGGCCGCCTGATAGTCGCCGACCAGCTTGTCCACGGCCGGCGCCATCGGATCGAGGAAGGAATTGGGATACACGCCCATCCAGATCGTGAGCAGGATCAGCGGCACGAAAATCGCGATCTAGCGCTTGTTCATGTCGAGGATGCCCTTCAGCGAGTCCTTCGTGAGCTCGCCGAACACGATCTTGCGGTAGAGCCAGAGCGCATAGGCGGCGCCCAGGATCAGACCCGTCGCCGCCAGGAACGCCACCCAGGTGTTGGCCTTGAAGGCGCCCAGCAGGACCAGGAATTCGCCGACGAAGCCCGACAGACCGGGCAGTCCGACGCTGGCCAGGGTGAAGAACAGGAAGGTAAAGGCATAACGCGGCATGCGGTGGACGAGGCCGCCATAGGCCGCGATCTCGCGCGTGTGCATGCGGTCGTAGACGACGCCGACGCAGAGGAACAGCGCGGCCGACACGATGCCGTGGCTCAGCATCTGGAAGATCGAGCCCTGCACCCCCTGCACGTTCATGACGAAGGCGCCGATCGTCACGAAGCCCATGTGGGCCACCGACGAATAGGCGATCAGCTTCTTCATGTCCTCCTGCACCAGCGCGACCAGCGAAGTGTAGATCACGGCCACGATCGACAGGCCGAAGACCAGCGGCGCGAAATACTGCGTCGCCTCGGGAAACAGCGGGATCGAAAAGCGCAGGAACCCGTACCCGCCCATCTTCAGCAGCACGCCGGCCAGGATGACCGAGCCCGCCGTCGGCGCCTCGACGTGCGCGTCGGGCAGCCAGGTGTGGACCGGCCACATCGGCACCTTCACAGCGAACGAGGCGAAGAAGGCCAGCCACAGCCAGCACTGCCAGGTGAACGGCAGGTCGAGCTTCTCCATCGCCGTCGGCAGGTCCGTCGTGCCGACCTGCCAATAGACGGCGATGATCGCCAGCAGCATCAGCACCGAGCCGAGCAGCGTGTAGAGGAAGAACTTGAAGGCCGCGTAGACGCGCCGCTTGCCGCCCCACACGCCGATGATCAGGAACATCGGGATCAGGACGCCCTCGAAGAAGACGTAGAACAGCGCCAGGTCGAGCGCGCAGAACATGCCGACCATGAAGGTCTCGAGCACGAGGAACGCGATCATGTATTCCTTGACGCGGACCTTGATCGACTCCCAGCTCGCCAGGATGCAGATCGGCGTCAGCAGCGTCGACAGCAGCACGAAAAACAGCGAGATGCCGTCGATGCCGGCGTGATAGCCGATGTTCAGCGACGGGACCCAGGCGATCTTCTCCTCGAACTGGAAGCCCGCCTTGGTCGGGTCGAAGCGGACCCACAGAAGCAGCGAAATCAGGAAGGTCGCCGTCGTCGTGACGATCGCAACGCTGCGGCAGTTGCGGTCGACGGCCTCCTTGGGGCCGTTGACGATCAGGCAGAACAGCGCCCCCACCAGCGGCAGGAACGTGACCAGGGAAAGGATAGGCCAGCTCGACATCGGGGCCTTACCTCGCCGACAGCATGAAGTAGGTGACCAGGCCGGCGACCCCGACCAGCATCACGAACGCGTAGTGATAGAGATAGCCGCTCTGGAAGCGCATCAGCATGCCCGCCATGTCCTGCGCCCGCGCCGCGATGTTGTCCGGGCCAAGCCCGTCGATCGTGGCGCCGTCGCCCTTCTTCCAGAGGAAGCGGCCGATGGCGAGCGACGGCTTCACGAACACCGCGTCGTAGAGCTCGTCGAAGTACCACTTGTTGTAGAACAGCGCGTGCAGGCGCGGGAAAGCCTTGACCGTGCGGTCCGGCAGGTCGGTGCGAACGACATAGTAGTAGTAGCTGAGAGCAATGCCGGCGATGGCGCACGCCAACGGCATCAGCTTCACCCACAGCGGCACCTCGTGTGCGTGATGCAACACCTCTGCCGTCGCCTTCACGGCAATGGAGGTGCCCCAGAAGGCCTGCCAGTCGTGGCCGACGAACCAGTTGTAGCCGACCAGACCCGAGAACGCGGCGCCGATGCCCAGCACATAGAGCGGAATCATCATGACCACCGGCGACTCATGGGCGTGATCCCAGGTGTGATGGTCGCCGCGATACTTGCCGTAGAAGGTCATGAACATCAGGCGGGTCGAGTAGAAGGCGGTCATGAAGGCCGCGACCACACCCATCCAGTAGGCGATGACACCGACCGTCGTATGCACGCCGTAGGCCGACTCCAGCATGATGTCCTTGGAGTAGAAGCCGGCGAAGCCCAGGCCGTTACCGAACAGGAACGGGATGCCGATGCCCGAGAGCGCCAGCGTGCCGACCCACATCAGGATGAAGGTCTGCGGCGCCTTCTCGCGCACGCCGCCCATCAGGCGCATGTCCTGCTCGTGATGCAGGCAGTGGATCACCGAGCCCGAGCCGAGGAACAGCAGCGCCTTGAAGAAGGCGTGGGTCGTGAGGTGGAACATGGCGGCCGAGTAGCCGCCCACGCCGCAGGCGAAGAACATGTAGCCAAGCTGGCTGCAGGTCGAATATGCGACGACCCGCTTGATGTCGAACTGGGTCAGACCGACGGTGGCGGCGAAGAACGCCGTGGCCGCGCCGACCAGGGTCACGATCATGGATACGATCGGCGCCAGCTCGAACAGCGGCGACAGGCGGCAGACCATGAAGACGCCGGCGGTCACCATGGTGGCCGCGTGGATCAGCGCAGACACCGGGGTCGGGCCTTCCATGGCGTCCGGAAGCCAGGTGTGCAGGCCGAGCTGGGCCGACTTGCCCATGGCGCCGACGAACAGCAACAGGCAGGCGGTCTCGAGCGCCGGCAGGTCCATGCCGAGGAACTGGATGCGCATCTGCGCCATCTGCGGCGCCTTGCCGAAGATCTCCTCGAAGCCCACCGAACCCGACAGCATCCAGACGGCGAAGATGCCGAGCGCGAAGCCGAAGTCGCCGACCCTGTTCACGATGAAGGCCTTCATCGCTGCGGCGTTAGCCGACGGCTTGTCGTACCAGAAGCCGATCAGCAGGTAGGATGCGAGGCCCACGCCTTCCCAGCCGAAGAAGAGCTGCACCAGGTTGTCGGCCGTCACCAGCATCAGCATGAAGAAGGTGAACAGGCTGAGATACGCCATGAAGCGCGGGATGCTGGGATCTTCCTCCATGTAGCCGATGGAGTAGATGTGGACCATCGACGACACGCCCGTGACGACGATCAGCATGACGGCGGTCAGCGTGTCGACGCGCAGCGCCCAGGCGATGTAGAGCGTCCCGGAATCGATCCAGGAGAAGAGCTTCACGACGATCAGCTTCTC
>JAKFVZ010000635.1 GCA_021732965.1 Reyranella sp. | reverse complement strand
CGCCGACCTCTCGCTGATGCTCTACAAGGTCGACGACTACAATGGCACGATCGGCGGCCTCGCCCCCGATCAAGCCGGCTACGCCGCCGCGGCTGCGGGCCGCGCCTATGCCGTCCAGGGCGGCGGCTTCGCGATCGCCGGTCCCGGCAACGGCAACTACAGCCAGGTCGAGATCACCGGCGTCGACGCCGGCGACCTGATCGCGATGCAGCTCACCAACGTCACCAACGGCGATACCTTCTGGGCCTTCAGCCAGGCCAACGAAGTGGTGAACGGCGAACACATCGCGCACCTCTGGAACTACGGCGCCAACACCTGGGGCTGGGAGGACCTGCACGGCGGCGGCGACCGCGACTTCAACGACCTCGTCGTCCAGCTCGACTTCACCAGCACCGCCGGCAGCGGACTGCTCGTCGCGTAACCGGCTCGCATCGCGCCACTTGGCACGACGCGCACAGGACTGGCAGAATCCGCATCAGCAAGTTCTCTCGCGAAAGCGCCGCCATGACGACGTACAACCCGATCGCCAATTCGACCTTCCTGGAATATGCCGGCTACGGCATTGCCGATCAGAGCCAGACGGTCGAACAGGCCTATCAGATGACCGACGGCGGGGATTTTCCCAACGGATCCTCCTACGGCATCAACGTCGCGCTGGTGCTCGAGCGCGCGAACGACCCGACGGCGATGCTGGCGGGCGACTGGGACAGCCGGCAGGCCGCGCTCGAGACGCTGAACAGCACCGGCTCGCTGTGGACGACCTACGGCGCCGACGTCACGCAGTACGACAACTCCGTCGACTTCATCCAGAACACGCTCGGGCTCACGATCCTCGACAGCAGCAACAGCAACTACATATCCTCCGCCGCCTCCCGCACCATCTGGGTCGAGATCAACACCCAGGCCGAGTGGAAGGCGCTGTTCGGTCCGGACACGCCTCTCAAGTATTCGCCGACCGGCGGCCAGCAGGGCGACGTCTGGTACTGGGACGGCTCGCTGTCGCTGCCGAGCGAACTCACCATCGCAGGCCTCTGGCTCGACCAGACGACCGTGCCCGCCGCGAGCGACATGGCGCCCGGTGTTTCGGAGACGCTGGCGGAAGGCTGGCAGAGCATCGGCAACGCGGCCGACATTCCGAACATGAATCCCCAGGATGTCGGCACGCTCTACGATTTCCCGCTCGTCGGCGCCAACTACCAGACCGGCATGATCGGCTTGATCGAGCCCGGCGTCGGCACCTATCTCACCGGCGATGCGAGCGGAGCCCAGTTCGAGACGCGGCTCACCGACTATCTCACCGCCGTCGGCACCAGCGGATCCGGCGGCGTCCTGGTGCAGGGCGTCAACGGCCAGGCCGGGATCGCCGGCGAACGTTCGCTCGACGTGGGCATCGTCGCGGCGATCAATCCCAACAGCGATCTCGCCCTCTACAACGGCTCGGGCTACACGACGGCGAACGGCAACGCCCAGTCGTCCATCTTCACGGCGATCCAGAGTTCGATCTTCGGCACCGCCTATAGTCACGGCAATACCGAGTCCGCCGGTGCGGCGCCCGTGACGACCGATTCATGGGGCGACAGCCAGTACCTGGCGCCGGATTCGCCCTTCTACTACGCCTACATGCAGCTCTACGTCGACGCGGCGCTGATCAACCAGACGACACTGATCGCCCTGGGCGACGGCGGTTCGGGCTTCCAGACGGCAAACGGTCTCGCCACGCCAATCAACAACCAGACCAGCGCCTACAACATCCTGGTCGGCGGCAGTTCGATCTCGACCGTCGACGCGGCGGCGAAGGATCCGACGCTGAACGGCACCGACGCCAGCTTCACGCCGATCTACAACCTCGCCATGGCTGGCGACGCCGCCACGCTGTGGCGCCTGATGAGCGGTGGCCTCAACCATCTGCCGAGCACGGCGGCGCTCGGCGACTGGCTGGTCGAAACGGTTTGGAACGAATACGAGACCACCGATCACCAGACCTTCGTGGGCGGCAACGGCGGCGACGGCAGCTCCTACCAGACCAACAACACCGGCTCCGGCGGCATGGACACGACGCAGCCGACGCCGGATTACCAGCTCGACTACGGCCTCACCTCGGCGATCTATACCGCCCTCGGCCTCAGCGGACGTGGCACGCCCGACGTGGTGGCTCCCGCGGGCGGCAACCTGTTCTACGCGACGCCCAATGCGAACATGGAAAATCTGGTGGGCGAAGGCGGCACCAGCGCAGCGACGCCGTTCTGGGCGTCGCTCATCACGCAGATCAACTACGTGTTCAACGACCAGGGCCTGCCCAACCTCGGCTACATGACCGACCTCCTGTATCTGGCTTCGGTCATCGCGCCCGGCTCCTTCAACGACGTGACGCTGGGCAACAACATATCGAGCTTCACGCTGGGCGGCGCCGACTATGGCGGCATCAATCCGACGGGCTACGGCTACGAGGCTGCTTCCGGCTACGACCTCGCCTCGGGTCTGGGCTCGCCCAACGGATTGCTGCTCGCCCGTTCGCTGACCGAGATCGCGCATTCGCAGGTCTATTTCAGCGCCACGCCGGACGTGATCGATTCGGGCGCCGGCGGCTGGACCAGCGGCACGGCGCAGACACTGCTGTTGCAGACCACCGCGACGGCAAGCGCGACCGCCACGGTGGATACCGGCGCGACCTCGACCGACGCCAGCAGCACGGCGTCGGGCATCTACGCCTGGACCAGCCAGCTCGCGCAGCAGTCGCTGCAGAGCGACTTCGACGGCGACCTGCTCGCTCTGTTCGACGGTCAGACTCAAGGAACGCTCACGCAGGCGATTGTCGCCAATGGCGACAGCGTCTCCGTGACCTTCAACGGCGGCACGGCCGTCGCCGCGCAGGCCAATCTCAGCGCTTCGTTCGGCTTCGCGGACTTCTTCTCCGATGCCGGCAACTCGGTGCGCCTCGCACAGGCGGTCGCCGTCGCGGAGACCGCGGGCGGCGCCGACGACGTGAACGTCGTGGTCCGCATGCGCCAGGTGGCGGGCGCCGACCTGTCGCTGATGCTCTACAAGGTCGACGACTACAATGGCACGATCGCCGGCCTCGCCCCCGACCAGGCGGGCTACGCCGCCGCGGCCGCGGCGCGCGCCTACGCCGTCATGGGCGGCGGCACCATCATCACGGGGCCGGGCGACGGCAATGCCGGGCAGGCGCAGATCACCGGCGTCGATGCCGGCGACCTGATCGCCATGCAGCTCACCAACATCACCAACGGCGATACCTTCTGGGCCTTCAGCCAGGCCAACGAGATGGTCGGCGGCGAGCATATCGCGCATCTGTGGAACTACGGCGCCAATACCTGGGGCTGGGAAGACCTGGCAGGCGGTGGCGACCGCGACTTCAACGACCTGATCGTCCAGCTCGACTTCACCAGCACCGCCGGCAGCGGACTGCTCGTCGCGTAGCGAGGTTCAACCGTTCGGCCCGCGAGGGCGGGCGACGGAAGAGCCTCGTTCGTACCAGCCCTTGCTGGCGTTCACGATCTTCACCACCGAGAGCATGACCGGCACCTCGATCAGCACGCCGACCACGGTGGCGAGTGCGGCGCCGGAAGAGAATCCGAACAGCCCGATGGCGGCGGCGACCGCGAGCTCGAAGAAGTTGCTGGCGCCGATCAGCGCCGAGGGCGCGGCGACGCAATGCTGCTCGCCCGCCGCGCGGTTCAG
>JAKFVZ010000200.1 GCA_021732965.1 Reyranella sp. | reverse complement strand
AGGGCTTGATCGAGTTGTCGTTGACCTGCCAGCTCTGGCCGAGCCCGTCGAGCAGGGCCGCCCAGTTCGGCGGCTCGCCCATGGCGGCGAGGAAGCCCTGGGCGCCGGCGATGGGCTCGGGCGGGCAGGCAAAGCCCTTCTCGGCCAGCAGCGCGGAGAACAGGCCGTTGCGCGCGGCATTTCCGACGCTGACGCTCTTGGCCGGCCAGCCGAGGCATTCGCAAAGGCCCGCCGACTGCGTCGAGGCGCTGCCCAGCGCCCAGACGGTGCGCTCGGCATCGAGGTCGAGAAGCTTGGCGGCACCCGCCGCGGCGCCAAAGACGCCGCAGGTCGAGGTGATGTGCCAGCCCTTGGGATAGTGGCCCGGCGAGATCGCACCGCCGACCCTGCACTCGATCTCGAAGCCCAGCGCGAAGGCGAGCAACAGGTCGGGGCCCGTCACCTTGCGGATTTCCGACAGGGCGAGCAGCGCGGGCGCCAGCGGCGAGGTCGGGTGCACGACGGTCGGAAGGTGGGTGTCGCAATAGTCGAAGACGTTGGCGCCGGCCGCGTTCAGGAACGCCGCCGATAGCGGATCGATGCGCTCGGGCCGGCCGACGATGGTCGCCTGCCGACCGCCAGAGAACTCGCCCAGGGTGCGCAGCGCCAGCTCGACCGGCTGGGTGCGGCAACCGGCGATCGCCACGGCGAAGAAATTCAGCAGCGCGCGCTTGGCTTCGTGACGCGCCGTTCCGGGCAGGTCGTCCCATTTGGTGTCGACGATGAAGCGGGCGAGTTCGGGCGTTACGCCTTGTCTGGGAAGCATGGATACTCTTTCGATGAGGAGAGAAACGTCTATTCGCGGACCGGTTTGCCTTCGAGCTTGAGCGGCGCATCGGCCGCCGGCCTGACGCCTTCGTCGAGTCGCAGGCA
Source organism: Reyranella sp. (assembly GCA_021732965.1). Taxonomy (GTDB): domain Bacteria; phylum Pseudomonadota; class Alphaproteobacteria; order Reyranellales; family Reyranellaceae; genus Reyranella. The sequence continues at coordinate 2,788 of JAKFVZ010000200.1, read as the reverse complement.
GCCGGCGTTCAGCCCGTCACCCGGCTTCCTGTCGACGGGAGCGATGAACAGCGCGGTGACCTTGATGTCGCCCACGGCCAGCCGCGCCTCGCTCAGCCACCGGGTGGCGCGGATCGAGGCGCCGGCCTTGTCGAGCGGAATCCAGCCGCACATCACGGTCCGCTCGCCGGATGGATCGATGCGCACATGGGCGGTGTCGTTGCCCTTGAAGCTGCCGGCGGCACTCGTCACCTGCCATTCGAACGGTACGGCGCGGTAGAGCTTCGCGTCGTCGGCGGAGACATCGATCGTGCCGACATAGTCGGCCTTCGCCAGCGACGGATCGCGGATCCATCCCAGCGACGCCGCGATGCCGAAGAGCACCAAAGCGGCCGCCAGCAGCAGCATCGCCCAACGCGGAATGCCGGTCATGGTCGGGCTCGATCAGGCAAGGATCGGGGAGAGGCCGCCGTCGACCACCAGCGTGTGGCCGGTGATGTAGCTGCCGGCATCCGATGCCAGCAGAAGGAGCGCGCCGCGCAGGTCCTCCTGCTTGCCCCAGCGCGAGACGGCGGTGCGGCTTTCGAGCATCGCGTTGAAATCCTTGTTCTGCTGCAGCGGCACGTTGAGCTTGGTGCGGATGTAGCCGGGCGCGATCGCGTTGGCCGTGACGTGCGGCCCCAGTTCCGCGGCCAGATTCTTGGTGAGTCCGACGAGCCCGTGCTTGGCCGAGACATAACCCGCGACCGAGGCGCGGCCGACTACTCCAAGGACCGAGGAGATGTTGACGATCCTGCCGTACTTGCGTGTCAGCATGTGACGGCCGACCTCGCGGGACACGACGAACTGTGAGATCAGGTTGGTCTCGATCACCTTGCGGAAATCCGGTGTCGCGGTGTCGACGATGTCCTGGCGGTGGATGATGCCGGCATTGTTCACCAGCACGTCGATGCGGCGATGTTTGGCGATGATCCCGCGGACCTTGGCCACGACGTCCGCCTCGTCGGTGATGTCCAGCGGGACGACATGCGCCTTGCCGCCCTTGCGGGCGATGGCGCGCGCCGTCTCCTCCAGCTCTTTCACGGTGCGGCCGGCGCACAGCACCGTTGCGCCGGCGCCCGCCAGGGCCAGCGCCATGTCGCGGCCCAGTCCGCGCGAGGCGCCGGTGAGCAGCACCACGCGATTCTTCATCGAAAACAGATCGGCCATGTTCCCGCCAGATGTGCGTTTCTTTGCCTTGGAGGGCGATCCTAGCCTATGAAAGGTGCCGCAGATATCGGGAGAAACGACATGGCGAAATCGAACAAGGTGGCGATCGTGACGGGCTCGGCGACGGGACTGGGCGCCTCGTGCGCCCTCGACCTGGCGGAGCGCGGCTGGAACGTCGCGATCAACTACACCAAGAGCAAGAAAGAAGCGGACGAGACCTACGAGGCAGCGAAGGCGAAGGGCGTCGAGGCGATCCTCGTGCAGGCCGACATGGGCCAGGATGCGGACTGCCGCAGGCTCGCGGCCGAGACGATGGCGAAGTGGGGCCGCATCGACGGCCTGATCAACAATGCCGGCACCACCAAGTTCCAGAACCAGGGCGACCTCGACGGGGTCACACCGGAGGATTTCGACCGCATCACGCGCGTCAACGTCACCGGCCCCTACATGATGAGCCGCGCCGTCTATCCGACCATGAAGAAGCAGTGGGAGGAGAAGCAGGAGCGCGGGTCGATCGTGAACATCTCCTCGATCGCCGGCGTCATGGGCGTCGGCAGTTCGATCCCCTATGCCTGCTCCAAGGGCGCGCTGAACACGCTGACGCTGACCCTTGCGCGCTGGCTGTCGCCGGCGGTGCGCGTCAACACGGTATGCCCGGGCTTCATCCAGACGCGCTGGCTGCTGGGCGGCATGGGCGAGGAGAACTACAACAAGATGAAGCACGGCCAGGAGCAGAACACCCCGCTGCGACAGGCCGGCACGCCGGAGCAGATGGCCGAGGCGGCGCTGTTCTTCCTCACCAGCGCCAGCAACATCACCGGTGAATTCCTGATCGTCGACGCCGGCATGCATCTCGCCAGCTTGCCGATGAAAGCGCGGTAGTCACTTTGTCATCCTGAGCGCAAGCGAAGGATCTCGCGCCAGCTCCGGAATCGTCTGGCCGCTATGTGAGGTCCTTCGCTTCGCTCAGGACGACAATCAGGTCGGAATCTCGTGGCCGCGGCCGATGTTGCGGACGACGTCCTTGAGGTGCGGCTTCACGTCGAGCAGCGCCTTGCGGTAGGCGACCAGGCCTCGCAGCATCGCGCCGTCGCGCTTCAGCATCGTGTCGGCGAACTCGATCATGCGGGTGTTGGGCCAGCCGTGCTTGCGCAGGTCCAGCAGCTTCAGGAAGGCCTCTTCCTCGTTTCCCGGCGCGAACTGCGTCATCAGGATGGCGGCCGCCGCGGTCGAGCGCGAGATGCCGGCGTGGCAATGGACCAGCACATGGCCGTCGGGGCGTGCGTGAACGCGTTCGCCGAAAGCCAGGACCTTTTCGATATGTGCCGGCGTGCAGGCCTCGAAGCCAGGATACTCGGCCACGACGTCGTCGAAGCGGATCAGCTCGTGGTCGATGCCCGAATAGGTGTCCAGCGCCGGCGGTCGTGGCTCGTGGGTGTCGATGATCGACAGGACGTGGCTGACGCCGACGGCGCAGTGCTGCGGCAGTTCGGGGATGCCGCAGATCGTGACCTTGAAGGGAGGGAGTGCCATGGCGCGACCCTACAGCAAGCCACGCGCCATGTGCCGCGTGGCTTGCTGTAGGGTCGCGCCATGGCAC
>JAKFVZ010000435.1 GCA_021732965.1 Reyranella sp. | reverse complement strand
GGTCGATACAGGCAAACTGAGCAATTTTTGTTCTTTCGCATGTGCGAAATGCTAAAATATGGTGCGCTATGCGCCACACGCATATCGAACCTTCAACCTCTGCACTTATTGTTGCGGCTCAAGGCTCTATATTTGCTTAGTGCGATGCAGCATCGACTTTCGCAGCGCACAATAAAGGAGAGACTCATGATGACCCAGCCGATTCGGACCTTTAAGGATCTGACCAGCGAAACTGCGCCGGCGGGGGGAAACGCGAATTCCAAGTTCGGCGTCACCGCCGATCGCCGCCTGATCGAGCTGCGTGCCCGCTATGCCCGCGCCGAAATGCTGGCGAACGGCTTCGGTGATGCAATCCTGTGGATTGGCCGTCAGTACGACCGCCTCACCGCGGGGATCAAGGCCGACCTGAAGCTGCGCGCCGCCGAGGCCCAGCTGCATCGCATGACCGACCGCGAACTGTCAGACCTCGGCCTGTGCCGGGCCGACATCGACTTCGCGGTTCGCGAAGCCGCCGAGGGCGTGACGCCGGCGTTCGACCATGTCGCCGCACCGGTTACCGCGGCCAACCAGAACCTGCGCCGCGCGGCGTAGCCGATTGTAGAGTAGCGTAAGCGTAAGCGTACGAGGGCCGGCGAAAGCCGGCCCTTTCGTTTTGGGGGTCAGGCCCTCCGCAGGACCAGGCTGCGCCACCAGGCGCCGCCCGTTTCCAGGTCGATGCGGCGTTCGAACGCAAAACCACGAGATCCATAGGTCGCGAGGATACTGTCGGCCTGCTCCACCAGAAGTCCGCTCAGCAGCACGCGCCCGCCTGAACGGACGGAAGCACCGAAGGTTTCCGCGAGATCCAGCAGCGGCCCGGCCAGAATGTTGGCGACGATGAGGTCGTAGGGCGCCCGGCCCGAGAGTTCCGCCGCCTGCAGGCCGGAGGAAACGAAGAAGGAGCAGAGCTCGGGCACGCCGTTCAGCCCCGCATTCTCCCGGGCGACGTCCACCGCCTCGGCATCGTTGTCGCCGCCGGTCACCGGCCGCTTCCAGAGCTTGGCCATGGCGATGGCGAGGATGCCGCTGCCGCAGCCCACATCGACGGCGTTTACCGTCTCCGCCGGATCGAGCATGGCCAGCATCTCCAGGCAGCCGCGCGTGGTGGCGTGCGTGCCGGTTCCGAAGGCGAGACCGGCGTCGATGCGCAGCGGCAGCAGGCCGGCGGGGCGGCCCTCGCCCACATGCGAGGGGTGTACCCAGAAGGGCCCGACCGCAAAGGGCCTGAAGGAGCGCTGGTTCTCGGCCACCCAGTCGATGTCCGGCAAAGCCTCCCAGCGCCAGTCTGGTACGGCCACGCCGAGCGCCCGGGCGGCGGCATCGATGGCCGCTGTCACAAGCGCCTCGTCGCCCTCGCCGAAGACGTCGATGCGCCATGGCCCGTCGCGCGACATCTCGAAGCTCGCGACGATGAAGCCTTCCTCGCCCAGCCGTTCTTCCAGCAGGGTTTCCCAGGCGGCGCGCTCGGCCGCCGGAGCGACGAAGCCTGCCTTGCGAACGGTACTCATGCCGGAAGGAAAAGCATGCGTTGAGGGGGCAAGTCCACGCCAACCTGATCGCCGACGCTGCGCAATTCGCTGCCGGACTGGAACGGCGTCTCGATCAGGATCTCGCTGGCGCCAATGCGGACGCCGTAACGCACGGTCGCGCCCAGGAACTCGCGGTGGGTGACGGGGCCGTGCAGGGATGCACCCTCGGCGGCCGACAGCGTCGCGTGCTGGGGACGGAACACCAGCCGCTTGCCGGCCGGCATCGGCACGCCCGACTTCTCGTCGAGGATGTTGGCCGACCCCAGGAAGTTCGCCACGAACAGGTTGGCCGGGTTCTCGTAGAGCTCCATCGGCGTGCCGACCTGCTGGACCTTGCCGCCGTCCATCACGGCGATGCGGTCGCAGATCGTATTGGCCTCTTCCTGGTCGTGGGTGACGAAGATCGTCGTGAGGCCGAGCCGCTGCTGCAACGATCGCAGTTCGCGCCGCACGCTAACGCGCATCTTGGCGTCGAGGTTGGACAGCGGCTCGTCGAGCAGCAGCACCTTGGGCTCGATGGCGATGGTCCGCGCCACCGCCACGCGCTGCTGCTGGCCCCCGGATAGTTGCGCCGGCCGCCGCTCGGCGTAGGCGGACAGGCCGACCAGTTCGAGCGCCTGCGCGACCCGACGGTCGATCTCGGCGCGGGGCAGGCGGCGCTCCTCGAGGCCGAAGGCCACGTTCTTCGCGACGGTCATGTGCGGCCACAGAGCGTAGCTCTGGAACACCATGCCGACGTCGCGCTTCCACGGCGGCAGCGGCGCCACGTCCTGTCCGTCGAGCAGCACCTTGCCGGTCTGCGCCTGGGCGAAGCCCGCGATCAGCCTGAGCAGGGTGGTCTTGCCGCAGCCGGACGGGCCGAGGAAGGCAAAGAACTCGCCGGGGTGGATCGAGAGCGCGACATCCTTCAGCACATGGGTCGACCCGTAGGAGAGGTTGACCCCCGTGATCTCGATGCCGACCGCGCGTGCTGCCTTCGCCATGGTCATGTCTGTCATATATCGAGGCCCCGGGCGCGTTGCGAGCGGTCGACCGCGAGCTGCGACAGCCACATGCAGATCGCCACGATCAGCACGGCGATCACGCCCAGCGCCGCGCCGGCGCCGCGTCCCGCCGGCGTCTGCATCAGCACGTAGAGCCCGTAGGCCAGCGGCGCGTCCGAATTGGATTGCACGAGGATCAGCACGGCCGACAGTTCGACCGCGGCCGTGGCGAAGCTGGTGACGAAGCCGGCGAGAAGCCCGCCGGTCATCAGCGGGATCACGACGCGTCGTACGGTGCGCGCCTTCGTGGCGCCGAGGTTTTCGGCTGCTTCCTCGAGCGAGATCGAGATCTGCTGCAGGGCGGCATAGGCAGCGCGCAGCGCGTAGGGCAGGCGGCGGATGGCGATGGCCAGCACGATCACGATCCAGAGGGTCGCCAGCGGCGTGCCGTCGGGCAGGTTGACGCCATAGAAGGCCCGCAGATAGCCGATGCCCAGCACCACGCCGGGCACGGCGAGCGCGGTGCTGGCGGCCCAGTCGAGCCACTGGCGTCCGGGCAGGCGCGTGCGCAGGACCAGGTAGGCGATGGCGCCGCCGATCACGACGTCGATGGTCGCGGCAAGGCCGGCATAGAGCAGCGTGTTCTTGATATAGATCGAGCTGTCGCCCAGCACGCGCGTGTAGTGCGCCAGCGTGTAGCCGTCGGGCAGCGGGCTGTAGGACCAGACCGTGGCGAACGACAGCAGCACCAGTCCGACATGCGGCGCCAGCACGAGGGCCAGGATGAAGATCACCACGCCATAGGCCAGCGCCTGCTCGCGCGGCCGCAGCTTGCGCCGGGCGAGGCCGCCGCCGCCGCGCTGGGTCGTGGCGTAATCCTTGCCCTTCATGACCAAAGCGGTCGCCCACATGGTCGCCACGGCGACGAGGATCAGCACGACGGAGATCACGTAGCCCATCGGATCGTCGATGCCGATCGAGGTGATGCGCAGATAGGCCTGCGGCGCCAGCATCTCTTTCACGTTCAGGAGCAGCGGCGTCGCGACGTCGTCGAACACCTTGACGAACACCAGGCTGGCGCCGGCGATGTAGCCGGGCAGCGCCAGCGGCAGGGCGATGCGCCGGAACAGGCGCAGCCCGTGCGAGCCCAGGT
>JAKFVZ010000430.1 GCA_021732965.1 Reyranella sp. | reverse complement strand
CGCGATGACCGGCGCGCTGCTCAAGGTCGACTTCCGCGGCCGCGGGGGCGTCTCGCTGAAAGACCGCTGGAACGAAGGGCCGAAGACCTATCTCGGTCTGACGGTGGTGGACTTCCCCAACCTGTTCATGATCACCGGCCCGGGCAGCCCCTCGGTGCTGACCAACATGCTTCCCTCGATCGAACAGCATGTCGACTTCATCGCCGACTGCCTCGACGCGCTGCGCGCCAAGGGCAAGACGGTGATCGAGGCCGAGCCGGAGGCGCAGGAAGCCTGGGTCGGCCATGTCGGCGACGTGTCCAACATCACGCTGCGCTCGACCTGCAGCTCCTGGTACGTGGGCGCCAATATTCCCGGCAAGCCGCGCGTATTCATGCCCTATATCGGCGGCCTGCCGGCCTATATCCAGGCTTGCGAGAAGGTCGTGGCCAACGGCTACGAGGGCTTCGCGCTGGGTTGACGCTCGTCGCCCGATCGGCCTAGTTTTAACCGATCGGTTAATTAAAGGACGGCGAGGCGCTCATGCTCAAGATCCTGGCCATCGTCGGCGCGGTCGTCGTCGTGGCGATCGGGGCGATCCTGATCTACGCATCGACCAAGCCTGATTCCTTCCGCGTCGAACGCTCTACGGCCATGAACGCGCCGCCGGAAAAGATCTTCCCCTATATCGAGGGGCTGAAGCGCTGGACGGAATGGTCGCCGTACGAGGGCCGCGATCCGGCGATGAAGCGTACCTATAGCGGTGCGGAGAGCGGCAAGGGCGCCGTCTACGAATGGGACGGCAACAAGGACGTCGGCACGGGCCGCATGGAGATCCTCGATTCCCGGCCCGCGCAGAAGGTCGTCATCAAGCTCGATTTCCTGAAGCCCTTCGAAGGTCACAACACCGCCGAACTGACGGTGGAACCCAAAGGCGGTCAGACGATTGTCACCTGGGCGATGTACGGTCCCAGCACCTTCATGACCAAGTTGATCGGCACCTTCATGGACATGGACGACATGATCGGCCGGGATTTCGCGGCAGGTCTCGCGAAGCTGAAGACCATCGTCGAGAAGTAGTTACCGTCTCGAGGAGAAGTCGATGTTCAGCGCAGCGCGTACCCTTGCCGTCGTCCTGGCGATGACGGTGGCGACCCCCGCCCTCGCACAGGCGCCTTTGCCGCCTGGCGTGTTCGCCGCGGAGCGAGACGTCGCCCTGGCGACGGCCGGCGTCTACACACTCGACGAAGCGCATACGGCCGTGATCGTGCGCGTGTCCCATCTCGGCTATTCGCAGAGCGTCTTCCGCTTCGATCGCGTGAAGGGCTCGCTCACCTGGGATCCGGCGGCGATCGAGAAGTCGCAGCTCTCGGCCACGGTCAACGTCGATTCGATCACGACCAACGTGAAGGGCTTCGCCGAGGAGCTGACCGGCGACGGATTCCTGAAGGCCAAGGCCTTCCCGCAGGCGACCTTCGTGTCGACGGCCTTCAAGCCGACCGACAGGACGCGCGGCAAGGTCGAGGGCCAGTTCACCCTGATGGGCAAGACCAGGTCCGTCACGTTCGACGTCGAGCTGGGCGGCGCCGGCAAGGGCTTCGGCGGCAAGCCGCGGATCGGCGTCCACGCCGTCGCGACGATCAGCCCGCAGGATTACGGCATGCCGCCGTTCTTCACCGACCCCATCCAGATCCAGATCGACACCGAGTTCGAGAAGAATTCGTAAGCGAGGAGAGAGACATGACGGTTCAACCCTACCTGTTCTTCGACGGCAAGTGTGAGGAAGCGCTGGAGTTCTACAAGCAAGCGCTCGACGCCAAGGTCGACATGATGATGCGGTTCAAGGAAAACCCCGAGCCGCCGCAGGCCGGCGAGCCCGGCTGCGCCGGGCCCGAACAGACAGAAGCGATGGCCGAGAAGATCATGCACGCCTCCTTCACGGTCGGCGATGCGATGATCATGGCATCCGACGGCATGTGCCAGGGCAAGCCCAACTTCCAGGGCATCTCGCTCGCCATGACGGTCAAGACCGAGGCGGAAGCTGACAAGAAGTTCGCAGCCCTGGCCGCCGGCGGTCAGGTCCAGATGCCGCTCGGCAAGACCTTCTTCTCGCCGAAGTTCGGTATGGTTGCCGACAAGTACGGCGTCTCGTGGATGGTGATGGTCGGCTGACCCTTGCGGGTCAGCCCTTCTTCTCGACGTTGGACGAGCGCAGGGGAACGCCGAATTCGCGGCGGCAGACCTCGGCCAGGACCTCGACGCCCTTGCGGATCGTCTCCGGTTCGGGATTGGCGAAGCAGAGCCGCAGACGCGAGCGGGCATATTCCTTGTTGGTCGACCATTCCTGGCCTGGATTGAGCGACACGCCGGCGGCCAGCGCCGCCTGCGCGAGCTTGGTCGTGTCGACCTGGTCCGGCAGCTTGATCCAGAGATAGATGCCGCCCTCGGGATCGCCGAACTCGGCGTCGGTGCCGAACTGTTCGGCCAGCGCTTCCCGCAGGGTCTGCAGCTTGGCCGACAGGGTCTTGTTGAGCTTCGGCACGTGGGCCGCGAAGTGCTGCTTGCAGAACTCGGCCAGCACCATCTGCTCCAGCGCGCCCGAACCCGCATCCTGCTTGAGGCCGAGGATGCGGCCCAGGATCTCCCACTTGGCGACGATGTAGCCGACCCGCAGCGCCGGCGCGATCGACTTCGAGAAGGAGCCGATGAAGATGACGCCTTCGCCCTTGGCCATGGCATAGAGCGAGCGCGGGCGCTTGCCGCTCCAGATCAGGTCGGAATAGCACTCGTCCTCGAAGATCATGACGCCGTACTCGGCGGCGATCTTCAGCAGCTCGGCGCGGCGCGCCTCGCCCATGATGGCGCCGGTCGGATTCTGCACCGTCGGGATCGTGTAGATGTACTTGGGCTTGATGCCCTTCTGCTTCAGCTCCTCGAGCTTCTGCTTCAGCACGTCGAGGCGCAGGCCCTCATGGTCGAGCGGGATGCCGACCACGTTGGCGCCCAGCTTGTTCAGCTTGGTGAGCGCGCCGCCATAGGTTTCCTGCTCGATGATGACGGTGTCGCCCTTGGTCACGAGCAGGCTGTTGATCAGGTCGAGGCCCTGCATCGAGCCCGAGGTGATCAGGATCTCGTCCGACGCGCACTCGATGCCGGCATGGTCCTTGAGCTTGGCCGAGAGGAACTCGCGCAGCGGCTTGTAGCCCAGCGGCCCGCTGTTCAGGCCGTAGGTGGCGAGCGTCGCGCCCTCGCGCTTCAGCACCGCGGTCGCCGCGTCGATCAGGGCCTGGACGGGCACGTTGGCCGCGTCGTTGTGGCCGCCGATGAAGTTGTACTTCGGGAAGCCGTTCCACTTTGCGGCGGGGGCGGGCGTGCCGGGCGCCAGCAGGGGCGCGAAATCGAACGGAGCGGTCATGGTGTTTCCTCTTTGGTTGGCCAATTGCTGGGCCAACCAAAGGGGATTCGCAACAGATTTGCTCCGATCAGGCCGTCGCGCGGAACGAATCGGCGTGCGCCATGTCCCAGGCCTTGCGCCAGCGCGGGTTGCTGGTGCCCGACACCAGCTCGCCCTGTTCCAGCGCCGGGAAGAGATCGGCGAAGGTCTTGACCTCGCTCGATGAGACGCGGCGGGAGATGTGGACCGGCTTGAAGTCGGTCGGATGCTCGAGCCCCGCTGCCGCCGTCATCTCGGCCAGCTCACGCAGGGTGGCGCGATGGAAGTTAACCAC
>JAKFVZ010000549.1 GCA_021732965.1 Reyranella sp. | reverse complement strand
GTCTGCCAAGTTCGGTCACGACGCCTACCGCAAAACCCCAGCAGGCGATGACCAAGCCGGCGATGAACATCGTCGAGAGACTGCACGGCCCCTTGCGTCGAACCACCTTCCGCAGGGCCGGACTTGGCATGGAGACGAGTGCTACCGCGCCGAAGATCGCAAGCATCACCGACAGGACGAGGGCGAACCGCCATCGGCCCGCGATCTGCTGACTCCAGGCGTCGTCGTCCGACGTGCTGGATGGCGTGGCGAGTGCAACTGCGCCGCCCAGACGGCCGACTTCGTGGAGATAAGTGGTCTCGAGTTGCCTTGCCAATGCCGTGCGGAACTCGCCTCGGGACGTCCGTGGCGCTTCTGGCCTGGATTTGTCGAGGGCAGCGTAATGGGCGGCCAGGAAATTCGCGGTTTGATAGCTGTCCCTGAACGGCGCGAACATCGACGAAGGCACGACCGGCATCTGAAGATCCGCCAGCGACAGCGGAAGGGCCGAGGAAATCACGACATTCCGCATGTACCTGGCCGTTTCGGGATGGAAAAGGCGGGCATCCATGTCGGTGGTGAAGATCGTGCGTTCGGTGAAGGCCGGTCGCAAAGCCTGGATCAACAGCAGCTTGTCGTGAACATCCTGGCCGATTACGCCGACCGCCCGGACGGGGAGCTTGGCATCCTTGTTCTTGCCGTTCTGGTTTTCGGCACTTTTTTCCTCGCCAACTTGATTCTTTTTATTCTGGGGTGCGCCGGCCTGCAGGCTAGAAACGAGCCTTCGGATGTAGTCGCGCTGGTCCCTGTTCTCCGGCCATTCGATCTCTGGCTGCTTGCTGGAATTCTTATCGTTGGCGTTGGGGCGTGGCACCGCCCGTTGCTGCTTCGATGCGCCTTCCAGCGTCACGCCGTCGAGGCCGCCGAAATAGGCATAGGTGTCGACGGTCACGGTGTGGCCGCACTTTTTCAAAGCGGGCTCGATCTTCTTGACGAGGTCGCGAGCGAATAGCGAGTCCCATTCGTGGAAGAGCACGACGCGACCTCCTTCGCCGTCGGCAATGCCGCGCGCACACAGCTCCGCTTTCAAGGCCTCTACCTGATAGTTATCGGCGCCGACCGTTCTCAGGAAAAAGGGATCGCTACGGGCAGGATGACCAAGAAGGTTTCGAAATGTCTCATCCAGGTCTTTGAACTGCGATTCCCTAAGGGCCGCCCGCTTGCTGTTCGGGCAGTCAATCACCTCGATACTCTCGAGCCTTGCCGACTTGATCAGTTCGCCCTCATCGGCGGTCGAGAATGGACTCACGAGATTGAAGCTCTTCAGCCGATCCCAGTTCGCGCAGAAGGCAGCTTTCCTTTCGTCCCTGGTAGTGAAGGAGACGTCCACCTGGGGGCGAGCCTCACCCGACATATTGGCGAGGTCCTCAATGGCCTCAACGACCTTCTCCGACGTAAACGGACCGATGATGGTCACCTCGGGGGGGACGCTCTTTGGTTTTTGTATCTGGGCCACTAGTACCGTGATGGCCGTAAGCCATTTAGGCCCGATCTTTGTATCGTCCAACCAGAGCACCGTGGCACGCCGGCCCGACCCGTTGCGCTCCGTTTTGAGCGTTTCGTAGGCAACATCCAGCGGCAGCAGATTCGCGGGCTTAGGCTCGGTGTGAAGTGCGCCATCCGGGCCGCTGTGAAAAGGATCGAGTGGAGCTTTGACCAAGGCGCATTCGCCCAGCGACGGCTGCTTGCACCACGGCACGGACATAAGCCCGAGTCGCGAGCTGTACTCGGGCACGAAGCCCTTCGACGCGAGGCCGGCCAGCACGGCGTAGCGGATTCGCCGACGCTGCTCCTCGCCGCCGACAAAACTCGAACCGGGCATCGGGACGACGACGAGGATGTCGGTTTTCTCGATGTGCCCGCCGTTGTCGCTGTCGCATGAGGGCGCGCGCTTCTTGCCAGAGCATTGCTTGTCGACCACGTTCCTGTGCCGGACAACTGCCGCCAGCGGATCCTCCCAGAGCCGGGCCTCGACCGGCGGCGGCTGCAGCGAGCGCTCCTGCGTCGCCTCGCCTTCGCCCAGCCGCATGATGTCGAACGCGTAGTGGCTCAGCAGCGCCGTGGAGAAGAAGACCGCCAGCACGCCCAGAGCGGCCACGGGCAGGGAGGCGCCGCGATCTCCGGCCATCGCCGGCTACCCGCTCGCCGAGTTGCGCGGGCGCCCGCCGGTCACCGCGCGGCCGCCATCGCCATCGCCAGTGCGGCGTCGAGCATGCTCTTCGTGCGGTTGGTCCAGCCGACGCCGAACACCTTGAAGTCTTCTTCGAGGCTCCGATAGAACTCCAGCCGCTTGGCCGAGAATTCCCGGATGATCTTGTCGGGTGCGCAGGTATTGAGCCCGTTCAGCGTCACCGGCCCGATCGACCCGTCCTGCTCCACGCCCAGGACGTCCTGCAGGATCTTCGCCGAGCGGGCGGGGCCGGCATTCACGCCGAGATCGAAGACCAGGAGGTCGACGCCTTTCGGCAGGTCGTCGCAGCGCAGCACGTTCCAGTAGCGCGAGCGATAGATCTCCTTGGCTTCCTCGATCTTCAGTTCGCGTACGTGGTCCTCGTTGACGATCGCGCCGGGGTCGCGACTGCGCCGCCAGGCCGTGAGCGTTTCCTGGGTTATGCCGTACTTCGTCGCGCCGCCGCGGTCGCGCGGGTCGTTGACGAAGCCGCCCTCTGCGCCGAGCACCAGCGTCAGGCAGGAATCGAACGTCTAGCCCTTGGGGATCGGCGGCGCCGTCGGCTCCGCCGGTCGCTGCCGTGCCTCCCCGCTGGCACGGACCTCGCGGGCGACGTCGTCGATCTTCTGCGCGGCCTGCGCTGTCTGCTCGGCCTGCACCGCCTGCAGGCGCTGGTTGGTGGTGTCCTTTTCGCGGGAACCGAGGGAGGAGCCGAGCCAGTAACTGATGACGGTCGAGAAGCCCGCGACGAGCGCACCGATGCAGATGTTGATCAGTTCCTTGAACCGGTCCGTTTGGCCCGGCTGAAGGGCGGGCGGTTCGTAGAACAGCATCAGGAGGAGGGCGCCCGCGAAAAGAAGCGTAACGATGATGGAGACGGCGGCCGGCGCCCATTGCAGGGGATTGCCGGCCTTCACGAGATCCATCTGGAGCGACCGCGCGCCGGCGGTCTGTTCCAGCGCCAGCTTGACCTGCGCCTGCTGCTCGTTGAACTGCTGGTCGCGGCGGATCCGATCCGCTTCGAGCTGAGACCGCAGGACCTCGAGCGCGTGCTGCCTTTGCGCCGTCTCCGACTGGAGCTGCGCTGCCCGCGCCGACGCCTCGCGCTCGTTCTGCAGGCGGGTCTCTTCCAGCGCGATGGCCGCCAGCTTCTCGCGCAACTGCACCGCAAGGGCGGGATCGGCCTCGAGCAATTTCCTTGCCTGGGCGGCATCGCTGGTGCCGGTGGTGTCGGCGACGACCGTCTCCACCGTTCTGGCGATCTTTTCGGCCTTGTCCCCGGCCAGCAGCCTGATCAGGTCGGGAATGACGGCCGTGGCAATGGCGACGAGTGGCAGCATCCGACTCTCCCCCACAAACGATCGTCCGGCGAAGCCGGGCAAAACCAAAAGTTGTGAACGTTTAGAGGGAGGAAGTCTTGTTGCCTGCAATCTAGTTGCAAGGCTCGCCGCGAGCCAATATGAATCTGCGCGATACGCGCATATCTCGCCCTCCATATTTGG
>JAKFVZ010000057.1 GCA_021732965.1 Reyranella sp. | reverse complement strand
CGGTCAAGCTGGGCGCGACAAAGGACGGCAAGCTGGTGGCGGCTCAGTGCACCTTCTGCCTGCAGGCCGGCGCGCTGCCGGGCTCGCCGATTCGCGGAGCCGCCGGCTGCGCCTTCGCGCCCTACGACATCCCGAACGTCCATTCGTTCGGCTACGACGTGGTGTCCAACCGTTCCAAGGTCGCGGCCTATCGCGCGCCCGGCGCACCGATCGGCGCCTACGGCGTCGAGTGCGTCATGGACGAGCTTGCTGAAGCGCTGAAGATGGATCCGCTGGATTTCCGTCTGAAGAACGCGGCCAAGCAGGGCACCAAGGCCGCGCATGGCCCGGTCTATCCGCGTATCGGCTTCGTCGAGACGATCGAGGAGGCGAAGAAGCACGCGCACTACACGACGCCGCTGCCGAAGTCGAAGAAGGGCATGTTGTACGGCCGCGGCGTGGCCTCGGGCTTCTGGTTCAACGCCGGCGGCGAGTCGAGCGCCCAGGTGAACATCAACGAAGACGGCACCGTCGTCGTGATCACCGGCCATCCCGACATCGGCGGCTCGCGCGCCTCGACGGCCAACATCACCGCCGAGATCCTCGGCATCGACTACAAGAAAGTGTCGGTGCTGATCGGCGACACCAGTGTCATCGGCTTCAGCAACCTCACGGGTGGCAGCCGCGTGACCTACGCCTCGGCCATGGTGGTCACGCAGTCGACGGAGCGGGTCATCACCCAGCTCCGCGAGCGCGCGGCAAAGATCTGGAAGATCGATCCCGACGCGGTCGTCTGGGAGAACGGCGAGGCCCGGCCGGCCGGCGACAATGCCGGCAAGTTCGAGCCGCTCAGCCTCGGCCAGATCGCCGCGCAGGCGAGCGCCACCGGCGGCCCGATCGGCGCCGGCCAGCAGCTCAACACCACGGGCGCCGAAGGAGGCTTCGCCACGCATGTCTGCGACGTCGAGGTCGATCCCGATCTCGGCATCGTGCGGGTGCTGCGCTACACGGCGTTCCAGGACGTCGGTCGCGCCATCCATCCGAGCTACGTCGAAGGCCAGATCCAGGGCGGCGCCGCCCAGGGTATCGGCTGGGCGCTGAGCGAGGAGTACATCTTCAACAAGGACGGCAAGCTCGATAACCCGAGCTTCCTCGACTACCGCATGCCGGTCAGCTCCGACCTGCCGATGCTCGATTCGGTGATCCTCGAGATTCCGAATCCCAAGCATCCCCAGGGCGTGCGCGGCGTCGGAGAGGTGCCGCTCGTGCCGCCGCTCGGCGCGATCTCGAACGCCGTCTACAACGCGCTCGGTCGCCGCTTCTACAGCCTGCCGATGTCGCCGCCGAAGATCATGGCGACCATGGACATGGCGGCCGATTAGGGACGGGAGATGCGGTAGCGCTTCAGTTGACGCTGGAGCGCTGCCGAACCGCTTCGTCGCCGGCGATCCACTCGCCGTGCAGCTTGCAGGCCGGCAGCGCGAGCTGAATCAGCGACTCGGCGTGCGCTTCGGGCGGGATCTGCAGGGACTCGTCTTCTCCCGGAAAGGCCTCGCGCCGCATGAAGGTGCGGGTCGGGCCGGGATTGAAGAGATTGACCTTCAGCGGCGTATGCGCGACTTCGGCAGCGTAGATGCCGACCATCATGTCCAGCGCTGCCTTGCTGGCGGCATAGGCGCCCCAATAGGGCTGGATATGCCGGGACGCACCCGAGGTAACGAAGATGGCCCGGCCGGCATCGGAACGGCGCAGCAGCGGGTCCATCGACCGGATGAAGCGCCAGTTGGCGGTGACGTTCACCGCCATCACCTGCTCGAATATCTTGGGTTCGAAGTGACCCATGGGCGAGAGGGTGCCGAGAATGCCGGCATTGCCGAGCAGGATGTCGAGGCGGCCGAACCGCTCGTAGAGCGCCAGGCCCAGTCGGTCAATTCCCGGGCCATCGGTGACATCGAGCGGCACCAGCGTGGCCGAGCCACCCACCGCCTTGATCCGGTCGTCGACCTCTTCGAGGCCGCCCACGGTGCGCGCGACCAGCACGCAATGCGCACCTTCCGCGGCGTAGGCCACGGCGGTCGCGGCCCCGAGACCGCGCGACGCGCCGGTGATCAGCGCGACGCGTCCGGCGAGACGGCCGATTTTGTCTTCGGTCATGGCGGGAGCCTCAGGCCGATTCGACGAGGAGGGAAAGCTGGCGATCCTCGACGCCGAGCACGTCGTCGAGATCGATCGGGTAGTCGCCGGTGAAGCAGGCGTCGCAGAAGGCGGGCGAAGCCGCGTCGCGACCCGGCAGACCCATGGCGCGATAGAGGCCGTCGATCGAGACGAAGGCCAGCGAATCCACGCCGATGAACTTCGCCATGCCGGCCACGTCGTAGCGCGAGGCCAGCAGCTTGTCCTTGTCCGGCGTGTCGATGCCGTAGAAGCAGGGATCGGTGGTCGGCGGCGCCGCGATGCGCATGTGCACTTCCTTGGCGCCGGCATTGCGTACCATCTCGACGATCTTCATCGAGGTGGTGCCGCGAACGATCGAATCGTCGACCAGGATCACGCGCTTGCCCTCGATATGGGCGCGGTTGGCGTTGTGCTTCAGGCGAACGCCGAGATGCCGGATGTGGTCGGCCGGCTCGATGAAGGTGCGGCCGACATAGTGGTTGCGGATGATGCCGAGTTCGAACGGCAGGCCCGACTGGGCGGCATAGCCGATCGCGGCGGGAACGCCGGAGTCCGGCACCGGGACGACCACGTCGGCGACGACTGGGTTCTCCTTGGCGAGTTCCATGCCGATGCGCTTGCGGGCGTCATAGACGCCGATGCCTTCGACCTTCGAGTCGGGGCGCGCGAAATAGATGTGCTCGAACACGCAGAAGCGGCGCTGCTGCTTGGCAAACGGCTTGATCGAGCGAAGCCCGTTGCCGTCGGCGATCACGATCTCGCCGGGCTCGACGTCGCGCACGAACCGGGCGCCGATGATATCGAGGGCGCAGCTCTCGGACGTGAAGATCCAGGCATCGTCCAGCTTGCCGATCACCAGCGGGCGCACGCCCATCGGGTCGCGGACGCCGATCAGAGCCTCGTTGGTGAGCAGCAGGAGCGAGTAGGCGCCCTTCACGCGGCCGAGCGCGTCAATCAGCCGGTCGACGACGGTCGAGTAGTTGGAGCGCGCGATCAGGTGGTTGATGACCTCGGTGTCGGTCGTCGACTGGAACAGGCAGCCGATGCGGACCAACTCCTTGCGCAGCAGGTAGGCGTTGGTGAGATTGCCGTTATGCGCCAGCGCCAGGCCGCCGAAGTCGAAATCGGCGAAGATGGGCTGGATGTTGCGGTCGGAGGATCCGCCGGTCGTAGCGTAGCGATTGTGACCGATCGCGGAATAGCCGACCAGCTTTTCCATCACGGCCTGTGTGCCGAAGATGTCTCCGACCAGGCCGGCGGCGCGATGATTGTGGAAAAGACGACCATCGAAGGTGACGATGCCGGACGCTTCCTGGCCGCGATGCTGCAGGGCATGCAGACCCAGCGCGCTGTGCGCGGCGGCATCTGACGTCCCGTAGATGCCGAACAACGCACATTCCTCGTGAAACTTGTCGAGGTCAGCGTCGTCGGAGCGTTTCGGGGTGCTTAGCACGGCGGGGTTATAGCTGGGGTGTCGCCCCGACGCCATCAAGTATAACTCACTGCGGCGGTTTGGTTTCCCCGGTGGCCGGCAGCGGCGAGGCGGGGGCCGCATTGGGC
>JAKFVZ010000310.1 GCA_021732965.1 Reyranella sp. | reverse complement strand
GGCCGCGCGGCGGGATCACCAGGGCCGACGGCGGCACGTCCATGTCCTCGAGATCGATCACCGCCTCGGGGATGCCCCGCAGGCCCATCGTCGGCTCGCGCTTGGTGATCTTGAGGCCCTTGGTCTCGTCGCGGATGGCGAGGAAGCCGCCGATGCCCTCGAACGTGCCCTTCTCGTCGTAGACCTTGGCGAAGATCAGGTGCAGGCGCGAGACGCCGCCGCCGGTGATCCAGTGCTTGCGGCCGTTCAGGACGTAGCGGTTGCCTTTCTTGTCGGCGCGCGTGGTCATCCCGTTGGCGTCGGAACCGGCGTCGGGCTCGGTGATGCAGATCGCGGGCTTGTCGCCGGCCAGCACCATGTCGGCGCACATCTTCTTCTGCTCTTCGGAGCCGTAGGCCATGACCGCGCTGATCGCGCCCATGTTGGTCTCGACCGCGATGCGGCCGGTGACGGCGCAGGCCGAGGACAGCGCCTCGATGGCGAGCACGGCGTCGAGCCAGTTCTTGCCCTGGCCGCCATACTGGGTGGGGATCGTCATGCCGACCATCCTCGCGTCCTTCAGCAGCTCGACATTGTTCCAGGGATACTGCTCGGTGCGGTCGACCTCGGCGGCGCGGGCGGCGACGGGGCCGGCCGCGAGTTCGCGGGCGCGGGCCTGCAGGGCGAGTTGATCCGGGGACAGGGCGGACGGGTTCATGGACGACGGACCTCAGACGGTATCGATGGTGAAGATGGCGAGCGATGCGCTGCGGCCGCGGACGGCAGTGCTGCCCAGCGGCTTGAACACGAACTCGGTGCCGCAGCCGGCGCGCGTCGTCTCCGACAGCAGAATGCTCGTGCCATGATCCTTGTTCAACTTCTCGAGGCGCGCGGCGAGGTTCACGGTGTCGCCTAGCAATGTGAAGCTGAGCCGCTGGCCTGCGCCGACCGATCCGCCGATGACCGCGCCGGTGCTGATTCCGATGCGGGTGACGAACGGCACCCTGGCTTCGCCGAAGAGGCGGCCCGTGACGGCGCGCTGGATGTCGACGGACGCGCGGATGGCGGCTGCCGCGTGGCCCGGGCAGGCAAGCGGCATGTTGAAGGAGGCGAAGAGACCGTCGCCGATGAACGTGTTCACCACGCCGCCGTGCGCGCGGATGGGAGCGAGCACGGTTTCCAGATATTCGTTCAGGGCGCCGATGAGATGGTCCGGCGGCAGGGTCTCGGCGATCGTCGTGAAGCCGGAGACATCGGTGAACAGGATGGTGGCCTCGCGCGTCTCGCCGGCCAGCACGCCGTCGCCGCCGCGCTGCAGGATGGTCGACGCCACGCTCTCGTCGACATAGCGTCCGAACGTCTCGCGGATCCGCTCGCGCTCGCGCAGTCCCTCGACCATGGTGTTGAACTGGCCCGTCAATTCCCCGACCTCGTCATTGGAGGTGACGGGGACGCGCACCGACATGTCGCCCTGCGCGACCACCGACATCGCACTCGACAGGATGCGGATGGGACGTAGCAGCGATCTTCCGATGAAGTAGACCGACACGGCGACGCCCATCAGCGCGATGGCGACGTCTGTCGCGATCTCGAAGCGCAGTTTCTCGCCTTCGTAGGACAGGAGATCGATGATCACGGCCGTCATCGGCGCCAGCGAGATGACCAGAAGTGCGATGCCAAGCTTCAGCCGGTAGCGGCCGAAGAACAGCGACAGGTTGCGGCCGCTGCGCTCGAAGATGAAGGCGCAGAGACGGCCGAGGTAGTCGCTTATCACGAAGTAGATGTAGGTGAAGTAGAAGAGCGGAAGCAGGATGCAGAGCGCTATGGCATCGGCCAGCGTCTGTGTCGGCAGTGCCCGGAGGCTGGCATCGGGCCAGAGGAACGGCGCGGCCATCCGGAAGCCCACCATGGCCAGCGCGAGCAATGCCACCCGCGCGGCCGTCAGCAGCGGAAGCTGGGTGAGCCGGCGTTGTGCTTCCTCGAACGAGCGCCGTCCGGCCAGATACTCCTCGATCGGGACGAACAGGCGCCGGCAGACCAGGTAGTTGATGCCCACCAGGAGGAACAGCCCGACGGCGATCGAGCGCGGGGCATAGGCCCAGGCATCGGCGAAGGCCACGAACACCGTCGTGAAAACGATATCGACGCCGGCAGCGGATACGGCGCGCAACAGAAAGCCCCGTCGCAGCACGGCGATCTCGGCGATGGAGGCGATGGCCGCCGGCCCGGCATTTGTCACCGGATCCCTCCCACCTGGTAAACCACGACGCCATGATGGCCGCGAACGTCGGTGCTTCCGAGGCGCTCGCAGCTGTCCTGAGCGCCGGCGGCCAGCACCGTGGTTTCGGCGACTAGTATTCGGGTGCCGAACTTTTTGTTGAGCTGCTCGATCCGCGAGGCGACGTTCACGGCATCGCCCAGCAGCGTGTAGCTGAGCCGGTTCTCGGTGCCGATGGTGACGCCGATCACCGGACCGGTATTGATGCCGATGCGCGTGTGGAGGGCGTGGCTGTGCGCGAACCGCGCGCGCCCGAGCGCGTCCTGAATCTCGATTGCTGCGGCGATAGCGGCGGCGGCGTGATCCGGCAGGGCGCGCGGCAGGCCGAAGCTCGCGAACAGTCCGTCGCCGATGAAGCTGTTGACGATGCCGCCATGACGCTGGATCACCGGCACCACGGTCCCGAGATATGCATTCAGCACCGAGGCAACTTCGGCGGGCGCGAGGCTCTCCGACAGGCCGGTGAAGCCTTCGATGTCGGTGAACATGAGTGTGGCCTCGGCCGTCGTGTCGATGCTGCGGCCGGTATTGCCGCGGTTGGACAGGATCGAGGTGGCCACCGCTTCGCTTACATACTTGCCGAACGTGTCGCGCAGATAGGCTTTCTCCGCGAGGCCTTCCACCATCTGGTTGAAGCGGCTGGCGGCATGGCCCAGTTCGTCGTTCGAGGTCACCGGCAGGCGCACGGTGTAGTCATTGTCGGCGACGCGCCGCAGGCCGCCGTCCAGGCGGGTGATCGGCCGCGTCAGCGCCTGCGAGATCCAGTAGTACATGAGGAGCGCGCCGACCGCCGAGGTCGCGACGTCGGACGAGACCTCGCGGACGAGGCGGTCGCCGGAATAGCTCAGCACGTCGGCGACCATCAGGACCATGGTGGCGAAGGTGATGAACAGAAGCGCCATCGCGACCTTGCGGCTGAAACGGCCGTTGAAGTGCGAGATGTTCACGCCGCGCGCCCGGAACAGGTGCTGGCACAGATGGTCGAGATAGGCGGCGATCACGAAGAAGGTCAGGACGACGTCGAAGCCCGTGCCGACGGTGAGGTTGGCGATGACGTCGGGCCAGGCGACCTGCTGCAGCGTTGCGCCGAAGGTGATGCCCAGCCGATGGGACAGGAGCCGCAGGGCCATCATGGGCGCGAACATCACGCCGATCACGAGGGCCGAATGGCGCGGCAGGCGCGACAGCCGGTACTCGATCTCGGCGAAGGCGACGCGGCCTTCGATGAAGTGGCGGATCGGCCGGATCAGGAACCAGGCGCCGAGGCCCACGCCGATCACGAGGAACAGGGTCGAGACCGCCAGCGACGGCAGGAAGGCCTGCGGCGCCTCGTTCTGGATGCAGTAGACGACGAGGGTGAACAGGTCGATCAGGAACGGCACCGACATCGCGAAGTAGTAGCGATGCACGAGGCTGGCGGGCACCGCCGCCGGTGCCGCGTCTGTCGATGCGGTCATGCGCCGGTAT
>JAKFVZ010000645.1 GCA_021732965.1 Reyranella sp. | reverse complement strand
TTAACGATGCCAGCAAGGTGAAGTTTGTCCCCGCCACCGCGACCAACCGGTTCGAGCTGCTGAAGAGCGGCCAGATCGATCTCCTGGTGCGCAACACCACGATCACCCTGCGCCGCAGCACCGGCGACACCGGCGTACGCTATGCCGCCGTTACCTTCATCGACGGCCAGAGCTTCGCGGTGCCCAAGCGGTCGGGCATCGACAGTCTCGCGAAGCTCGACAAGGCGCGGATCTGCGTGACGCGCGACACGACCTATCAGCAGAATACGCTCGAATGGTTCGCGGGCCTCGGCATGTCGGTCAGGCTGGTCCTGTTCGACAAGACCGAGGCCACCTTCGAGGCTTTCGTGTCGGGCGCCTGCGAGGCCGTCACCCAGCAGTCGACCGGTCTCGTCACCGCGATCCTCGGCACCGGCAAGCAGGACGATTATCTCGTCCTGCCCGAGATCATCTCCAAGGAGCCGCACGGGCCCTATGTGCGGGCGGGCGACAACGACTGGATCGACATCGTGCGCTGGACGCACAATGCCCGTCTCGAAGCCGAGGAGATCGGCATCACGTCGCAGAATCTCGAAAGCTTCCGCAACACACGCTCGCTGGCGGCGCGCCGGCTGCTCGGCATCGATACCGGCAACGGCAAGGCGCTGGGTCTCGACGAGCAGTGGGCCTACCGGATCATCGCGCAGGTGGGTAATTACGGCGAGAGTTACGAGCGCCACTTCGGCGCCGAATCGCCCCTGAAATACGCCCGTGGCTTCAATGCGCTGTGGACCCGCGGCGGTGTCATGTATCCGCTGCCGATGCGGTAGATCCCGAAACGGCTTTGTGGTCGTTCGAGGGCAGGCGCCGCAAATTTCCCGGTCCGTCTTCACGGTTGTTTGAACGAAACTCCGTTCACGCGCACACGCCAAGCGCGTAAGCCGTTCAGCCTCCAGGAAACGGACCGGAATGACATCAGCCCTTGCCCAAGACGGCGCGTTTGCGCGCCTGCGTGTTCGTCTCGAGGAAGAAGAACATGCAGGCCTGGCCTTCGCCTTCCGCTTCCGCCTGATCGCCCTCGGCACCGTGGCCGTGTGGCTGCTCTTCGCCGCCGGTCCGGCGCGTGTCGGCGTCGGTGTCGGTGCCTGCGTGACGATGATGGCGACGGCCTGGCTGGTCTATGCCTTCCGCGCTTCGCCGCATGCGCGGGCGTTGCAGCTCGCCGTCACGGTCGTCGACGTGACCGTCATTACCATCGGGACCATCGTGCCGATCCCCGGTGCCGAAAACGGGCTGTGGCTAGAACAGGTATTCGGTCGGCGCTCGCTGTTCCTTTATCTCGTGATCTACCTGACCGCGAGCGCCCTCAGCTATTCCGTGCGCACCGTGATCCTGACCGGCGCGGCGTCGCTGGTGGCGCTGCTGTGCAGCTTCGCCTGGACCGCGCTCGACCAGGCGCAGGCGGCCGGCGTCGACCTGTTCGGTGCGACGGGCCTCTGGCCGACGGCGCGGGCGATCTTCGCGCGGCTGATCGGCCCCGGCTTCGTGACGCCCGAGGCCTTCCTCGTGCAGCAGCTCGTCTTCATGACGCTCTGCACCGGCTTCATCGCCGTCGCCGTCTGGCGCGCTCGCGCCCATCTCGGGCGCACGCTGATGGCCGAGGGCGAGCGCAACAACCTCGCGCGCTTCTTCTCGCCGAACCTCGTCGATCGACTGGCCGGCGGACGGCACGACTTCGAGGTCGCCCGCGAGAGCAAGGCGACAGTTCTGTTCGTCGACGTCGTGGGGTTCACGCGCCTGATGGAAGGACAGCCGCCGCAGCAGACGATCGACTTCCTGCGCGTCTTCCACGAGCGCATGGCGGAGTGCATCTTCGGCCACGGCGGGACGCTCGACAAATTCATCGGCGACGGCGTGATGGCGACCTTCGGCACGCCCGACGCGCAGCCCGACGACGAGACCCGCGCGCTGCGCTGCGCGCTCGACATGGTGCGCTCGGTCGAGGACTGGAACCGCGGCCGCCGCACGCGCGGCCTGCCCGCCGTGCGCATTGCCGTCGGTGTCCATGTGGGCCCGGTGCTGATGGGCGCCATCGGCAGCCGCAACCGGCTCGAATACAGCGCCGTCGGCGATACTGTGAACGTGGCGAGCCGCCTGGAACATCTGGCGCGTGCCCACGACGCCTCGATCGTGGCCAGCGCCGAGACGCTGGCCGCCGCCGTCAATTCGGGAGGGTTCACGGCAGGCGACAGCAAGCACTTTCGCCCCGTGGGGGCCGTGCAGGTCCCCGGCCGGGGCGAGCCGGTCGAGGTGTTCGTCGTACCGGTTTCCGCGAGCGCCGCCCGCTGAGCGACCTCGAAGGCCGCAGCGCGAGCGGAGGATGCGGCGTCGCGTGACGCCTGCCGGAGGGGCTGTTAGCGTCCGCGCCATAGATCAAGAAGAGTAGCGTGGAGGAGTTATGTTCGAGTTCAAGCCTACCCGTCGTGCCGTGTTGGCCGGCGCCGCCGCGACCCTTGCCGCGCCGCTCGTCGCGCCCGGCCTCGCGCGTGCGCAGGACGCGTTTCCCAGCAAGCCGATCAAGTTCATCGTGCCCTACACGCCGGCCGGCGCGACCGACAACATCTCGCGCATCGTGATGGCCAAGGTGTCCGACATTCTCGGCCAGCAGGTTCTGATCGACAACAAGGCGGGTGGCGGCGGCACCATCGGCACCGACGCGATCGCCAAGGCAGCCCCCGACGGCTACACGATCGGCCTCGTCACGATCTCCATGTTCTGCATGGCGCCGGCGCTCTACGCCAGGCTACCCTACGATTCTGCCAAGGATTTCTCGCCGATGGCCGGCATGTCGGTCTGGCCGAACATGCTGGTGGTCCATCCCAGCGTGCCGGCCAAGACCGTGCCGGAGCTGATCGCGCTGCTGAAGGCCAACCCGGGCAAGTACAACATGGCCTCGTCCGGTTCGGGCACCACGATTCATCTCGCCGGCGAGATGTTCAAGCAGCTCACCGGCACCGACATGCTGCATGTCCCCTACAAGGGCAGCGCCGGCGCGATCCAGGACCTGATCGCGGGCAACGTCCACATCATGTTCGACAACATGCCGAGCTGCTTCCCGCATGTGCAGGCCGGCAAGCTGCGGGCGCTGGGCGTCACCAGCCGCGAGCGCAACAAGGCTGCGCCCGACGTGCCGGCGATCATCGAGTTCGTGCCGAACTACATCGTGGAAGTCTGGATGGGCTTCGGCGGCCCGGCGGGCGTGCCGCAACCCATCGTCGACAAGCTTTCGGCCGCCGGCATCAAGGCGCTCGAGGATGCCGACGTGAAGGCCAAGTTCGCCGCCCTCGGCACCGATCCGTGGCCGATGTCGCCCAAGGGCCTGCAGGACCGCATTGTGAGCGAGATCGCGGTGTGGGCGCCCATCGTCAAGGCGAGCGGCGCCAAGGTGGACGGCTGAGGCCGCGCCGACCGGGCCTCGAACCCGCGAGCGGTCCTCCCGTGTGGAGGGCGGCGGTCGCGGCGCTTTTCTTTCTGATCGTCGTTCCCGCCCTCGGCTTCTGGGGGGCGGTGACATGGGCCTCGTCGGTGCTGGGCGCGATGGCGCTCCTCATCGTCTGGTTCCTGTTGATGCTGGCGGCTGCGCCGCGGCTTCGAAGCCTCTCGCTCCTCCTGTTCACGGTTTCGATCGGCCTCCTCGCCGGCGAGCTGCTGCTGCGCAGCGACCTGATGAACCGCTACGTCGAGGATCGCGACCTCTCCG
>JAKFVZ010000256.1 GCA_021732965.1 Reyranella sp. | reverse complement strand
TTCGTACAGGGTGCGGTTGGCGCAGTCCAACCGCACCCTGTACGAAGGCTTCCTGACCCGCTTCAAGGAACTGCGCGAGCAACAGGACATCCAGCGCGCGGATGCCCGCATCCTCGCCTATGCCCATCCGTCGGGTGCGCCGTCCTCGCCCAACTACAAGACCGGCCTGATGGCCGCGTTCATTATCGGTTCGCTGCTCGGCATGGCCGGCGCGGTGGCCGCCGAAAAGCTCGACCGCGTGTTCCGCTCGGCCTCCCAGGTCGAGGAAGCCACCGGCGTGGGCGTGCTCGGCATGGTTCCGGAGGTCAAGGGACCGGCGACCACGCGTTCCAACGTGGTCAGCCACGTGCTGGAGAACACGACGTCGCCCGCGGCGGAGTCGATACGAGCCGTTTTCACGGCGATCAGTCTCGGCAGCCTCGACCGGCCGCCGCGAATCATCGCCATCACCTCGTCGACACAGAGCGAAGGCAAGACAACCTTCGTGGCTGCTCTCGGCGGGTTGCTCACGAAGATGAACGCCTCGCGTCGCATGCTGATCGTCGATCTCGACCTGCGCCAGGCGCGCCTGTCCGCGGCGCTCGGCCTCAAGGATCGCGGCGGCACGATCGACGAGTACCTGATGGGCATCAAGACGCTGGAGGATTGCACCCGCCGTCACGACCTCTCGGGCGTCGACTATATCTGCGCCCGTCCGAACACGCCCAACGCGCCGGAAATCCTCGAGTCGCATGCCATGAAGGCCGCCCTCGGCGTCTTCGCTGAGCGCTACGACCTGGTGATCCTCGACGGCCCGCCTGTCATGGCCGTCTCCGACGCGCGCATCATCTCGCGCCTGGCCGACTACACGGTGTTCATCGTGCAGTGGGCGAAGACCCCGCGTGAAGTCGTCAAGACGGCGATCTCCGCGCTGATGAACGTCACCAACCATGTCGGTGTCGTCATCAACCGCGTGAACCTGGCCAAGCATGCCCGCTACGGCTACGGCGACCACGGCGACTACTACTCGCGCTACCGTGGCTATTACGGCTCGGGCGCGGACATGGCGGCCAGCGCCGCCAATCGTCCGGCGCTCAAGCTGGCGTCGAAGAAGACCTGACGGCGCACATCGCGCGCCGGCACAGTCGCCCCTCCCGCAAGGGAGGGGCGTTGCTTTTGGATCAAGGCAACTTGCAGCGCTTCGCGGCCGACGGAACAGCGATCAGAGACGCCAGAGCGTGACGCCTGCAGGCGTGGCCGAGCGGTCGAGCAGTCCCGTGACGTCAGCTACGAAGCCGCCCGGTCCTGATTTCAGCAGAGGCTTCACGAGAGACCAGCCACCTGCGCGATACGGTTTGTGAGCGACGGCCAGCACCACGGCATCGGCGGGCTGGAGCTTGTCGAGCGGCGTCAGCGCGAGATCGTACTCCTCGCGCAACAGGTCGCCGTCGGCCATCGGGTCGTGCAGCTGCACGGTGATCCCGAAATCCTGCAGTTCGCGCACGATGTCCACGACGCGCGTGTTGCGGATATCGGGCACGTTCTCCTTGAAGGTGACGCCCAGCACCGTGACGACGGGACGGCCGTTGCCGGCGTGCCGCATGACGCTCCGAACCACGCGGTTCGCGACATGCAGGCCCATGCTGTCGTTGACCCGCCGGCCCGAGTGGATGACGTGCGGGTGATAGCCCACTTCCTCGGCCTTGTGGGCGATGTAGAAAGGATCGACGCCGATGCAGTGCCCGCCCACGAGGCCGGGCTTGAAGGGCAGGAAGTTCCATTTGGTGCCGGCGGCATCGAGCACGTCGCGCGTGTCGATTCCCAGCCGGTCGGAAATGAGCGCGACTTCGTTGATCAGGGCGATGTTGATGTCGCGCTGGGTGTTCTCCAGCACCTTGGCGAACTCCGCGACCTTGATCGATTCGGCGCGGTGTGTGCCGGCCTTCACCACGGCGCGATAGGTGGCGTCGACGATGTCGAGCGTCTCGGGCGTGTCGGCGGACACGATCTTCAGGATGCTGTCGAACCGGCGCTCCTTGTCGCCGGGATTGATGCGCTCCGGCGAGTAGCCGACGTTGAAGTCCGCCTTCCACCTGAGCCCCGACGCCTTCTCGAGAACCGGGATGCAGATGTCTTCCGTTACGCCCGGATAGACGGTCGATTCATAGACCACGATGTCGCCGCGCTTGAGCGTCCGGCCGATGGTCTCGGACGCGCGCTTCAGGGGGCCGAGGTCGGGTTGCTTGCTGGCGTCGATCGGGGTTGGAACCGTGACGATATGGAAGTCGGCGGCCGCAAGATCCTTCGGATCGGACGAGAAGCGAAGGCCCGGCGCCTTCAGCAACTCCGGCTCGACCTCTCCCGTGCGGTCGTGGCCACTGGAGAGTTCGGAGATACGGCGCGGATCGATGTCGAAGCCGAGCACCTGATAGCCGATGCGGCCGAAGCCGGCGGCGACGGGCAGGCCGACATAGCCGAGCCCGATGACGGAGATCTGACGTTTCATCTCGGCGATTTTTGACAGGTCGCGGGCCCGCTGGCATCCCTTTTCAACCGTCTTCTCGGGCCGGCCAGCCGAAGCCCTCGCCACCACGGGCGCGGGTCAGCGGCCGACGATGGCGCCGACGATGGAGGCGTTGCTGCGGATATCCGGCAGTTCCTCGGCCACGGTGTCGATCACCTGGTCGATCTGCTCCTGGCTGTGCTCCGACGTGATGAAGAAGCGGAGCCGTGCCTGATTCTCCGCCACGCCGGGGAAGACGGCCGGGACGACGTTGAAGCCTCGCTGTAGCAGGCGTTCGGACAGCATGACGGTCTGGCCGGAATTGCCGACGATGACCGGCACGACGGATGCGCCGATGCTGAGACCGGTATCGAGACCGCGCGCCTTGGCCCTTGCCAGCAGCGCCCGTCCGTTGCGGCGCAGTGCCGCCGCGCGCTCCGGCTCGCGCTCCATTACCTCGATCGCCGCCGTGGCCGCTGCAGCGACCGGAGGCGCCAGACCGACGCTGAAGACGAAGCCCGGCGACGTGTAGCGGAGCAGTTCGATGAGCGCCCGGCTGCCGGCGATGTATCCTCCGGCCGCGGCCAGCGTCTTGCTGAGCGTCCCCATCCAGATATCGACTTCCGTCGGGTCGATTCCCTGCTCTTCGGCGATGCCGCGGCCCGTCGCGCCGAGCGCGCCGGTGGCGTGCGCCTCGTCGACCATCAGCCAGGCATTGTAGCGCCGCTTCAGCTTGATCAGGCCGGCGAGGTCGGGAATGTCGCCATCCATGCCGTACAGACCTTCTACCACGATCAGCGCACGCCGATATCGCGCGCGATTGAGGCGCAGCGCCCGCTCGAACGCATCGAGGTCGCCGTGGGGGCAAAGGATGCGCTTCGCGCCGGAAAGCTTGGCACCCTCGGCGATGCTGTTGTGGATGACGGCGTCGGCGACGATGAGATCTTCGGGACCCAGCAACTCACCGATTACCGACACGTTCGTGGCATGTCCGCTCACGAAGGCGATTGCATCTTCGGTGCCGCTGAGGCGTGCCAGCGCAGCCTCGAGGTCGCGGTGCACCTGCCGCTCGCCCGACGACAGGCGGCTGGCGGATACGGACGTCCCGTAGCGGTCGATCGCGACTTTCGCCGCGGCTGCGACGGCAGGATGGCCGTTCAGCCCGAGGTAATCGTAGGACGAAAAATTGACGATCGTACGCCCTTCGATCGACGTCGTGCTCGACGCGCGGCCATCGTGCAGGCGGTAGAACGGGTTGCCGATGC
>JAKFVZ010000725.1 GCA_021732965.1 Reyranella sp. | reverse complement strand
GGGCCAGGGCTTTCTGGTAGCCTTCGATCCGATAAACCTGCTCTATTGCTTCATCGGCGTCTTCATCGGGACCCTGGTCGGCGTGCTGCCGGGCATTGGTCCCGTCTCGGCCATGTCGCTGCTGCTGCCCGTCACGCTCTCGGGCACGCCGGAGTCCGGCATCATCATTATGGCGGGCATCTACTACGGCTCGATGTATGGCGGATCGACGACGGCGGTGCTGGTCAACATCCCGGGCGAGGCCGCCTCCGTCGTGACCTGCATCGACGGCCACGAGATGGCCAAGCGCGGGCGCGCCGGCCCGGCGCTCGGTATCGCCGCGCTCGGCTCCTTCGTCGCCGGCACCTTCTCCATCATCGCGCTGATGCTGGTGGCGCCGATGCTGGCCAGGGTGGCCGTGGCGTTCGGCCCGCCGGAGTATTTCAGCCTGATGGTGCTCGGCCTTTCCATCCTCAGCTTTCTGACGCAGGGATCGATGGCGAAGGCGCTGTTGATGGCGGCCGTTGGCGTGGTCGTCGGCCTGATCGGCCTCGACCAGATCAATGCCATGCCGCGACTCACCTTCGACCGGCTGGAGCTGGTCGACGGTATCGGCCTCATCCCGGTCGTGATGGGCCTGTTCGGGGTTGCCGAGATACTGACGAACATCGAGCAGCAGATCCGTCGCGACATCGTCCAGTCGCGCATCGGCAGCCTGTGGCCGTCGAAGGAGGACCTGAAGGCGAGCGCCGGCCCGGTGGCGCGCGGCACGGTGCTGGGCTTCCTGCTGGGCATTCTGCCGGGCGGCGGTGCCGTGATCTCGTCCTTTGCGTCCTACGCGATCGAGAAGAAGCTGTCGCGCACGCCCGAGCGGTTCGGCAAGGGCGCCATCGAGGGCGTGGCCGGGCCTGAGTCCGCCAACAACGCCGCCGCCGGCGGCGCGTTCATACCGCTGATGACGCTGGGCATTCCGCCCAATGTGGTGATGGCGCTGCTGCTCGGCGCCTTCGTCATCCACGGACTGCAGCCCGGGCCGTTGATGATGAGTCAGAATCCGCAGATCTTCTGGGGCATCGTCGCCAGCATGTATGTCGGCAACATCATGCTGCTGGTGCTCAACATGCCGCTGATCGGCATGTGGGTTCAGGTTCTCAAGGCGCCCTACAGGATTCTGTTCCCGCTGATCCTGATGTTCTGCATCGTCGGCGTGTTCGCTTCCGGCAATGCCGTGTTCGACGTCTTCGTGATGATCGGTACCGGCGTGCTGGGCTATCTGATGCGCAAGTTCGGCTACGAGGCAGCGCCGCTGGTGCTGGCGTTCGTGCTCGGCCCGATGCTCGAGAACAATCTGCGGAAGTCGCTGATCCTGAGCGAGGGGACCTTCGACATCTTCGTGGTCCGCCCGATATCCCTGGTCTGCCTGCTGGTTGCGGTGGTCCTGCTGATCGCGCCGCTCCTTCCCGCGCTCCGCAGGAAGCGCGAGAAGGTGGCTCTGGACGCGACCGACTAGCTATTTTGCCTTCAGCAGATCGGTGACCTTGAGCAGGATCAGCTCGTTGTCGTCGGACTTGCCCAGCGCGCGGCCCGACGAGAAGGGCAGGTTGTTGTCGTTGCCGACGATGATGTGGTCGGCATCGACCAGGTCGACGTTCTCGATGGTGAAGAACGGGAAGGTGAGCTTGCCGTCCCTGGCACCTGCGCGCGCGACCTTGTTCGGATCCTGGATGTCCATCAGGTCGATGTAGCCGACCTTCTTCACGAAGCCGTCGGCATCGGCCTGGCTCATGTCGATCTTGTAGATGCGCTTGAACTTCGCCGGCACGTTGAAGCAGTCGGCCTTGATGGCGCCGTCCTTGCAGGCCTGCGCCGCGTCGCCCTCGGTGTCGTCGCGCTCGATGATCAGGCCGGTGCTGGCGTCGATCATGTTGAAGTCGCCGATGGCATTGGCTGGCGCCTCGAGCGTGTACTTGAAGCTCTTGCCCGTGTACTCGCCCTTGGCCACGTCGAATTCGAGGATGCGCAGGAAGCGCTTGCCGTCCTTCGTTTCCATCTCGCCCGACTCGGTCACCAGCGGGCCTTCGAGCAGCGGATAGAGGAACTTGCCGTCAGGCGAGGCCGCCATGCCCTCGAAGCCCTTGCTGCGCCGGACCTCGAACTTCACCGCGCCGGGCGCGCCCGGAAGGGTCATCGCGGGATGATCGGGCGAGCGCACGACCTTGCCGTCGACCTTGGTCTCGAAGACCTGCAGGACCTTGCCGCTCTTGTCGGTCTTGATCAGGAAAGGGCCGAACTCCTCGCCGAAGTACAGGAAATCGCCGATTGGCTGCACCGATTCGAGATCGAAGTCGCCGCCGGTCAGGTAGCGCCGGGGCGTGTTCTCGTTGACGATGCGGAACGGCACCTTGCGGTCGGGATCGCTGAGGAAGGTGGTCGAGACGCGCTCGACGGCACCGCTCTTCCAGTCCGGCTTCAGCACATGGAACATCAGCATCGAGTCGGGCGAGTTGGCCTTCGAGCCGAAGCCGTTGTCGGTCAGCGTCAGGAAGGTGCCGTCCTTCATGTTCCTGATGCCGGACAGACCCTGCACGGCTTGCCCCTTCAGCGGCAGCATGAGGCCGGTCGGGCGCGGTGCTGCCTTGTCGGAGAGGGCGGAGAAAGCCTGCACGCTCTCGGGCGTGTCGGTCCTCTGTCCGGCCGGGCCGGCATAGCGGCCGGAGATCTGCAGCTCCTGCGGCGCGTCGGCCGGGGCGGGGACGAGGGTCATGGCCGGCAGGATCGCGTGGCCTTCCAGTGTGGCGGGAAACTTGGTCTGGGCCGAGGCGGGGAACGCGGCCAGCAGCAAGGCGGTGGCGGAGGTCGCAAGCAGCAGATGTGTTTTCATGTCGGTCTCTTCATGAGGTGTGACATCCGCCTGCTACAGGCATCGCGCTACGGTTTGCTGACGGTGCTTGTGGATCGCGCCGGAGGCCGGGCAAACTCGTAACGGAAACGCCACCATCGCCGGTTACCAGACAGGCTGTTTCCAGGAGTTGGCATGGCCGCGCACAGCGATGACTTCATCGATCCCGACGATATCGGCGTGAATGCCAGTACCGAGCCGTCGATCGGCGATTTGATCGAGCGGCGCCTCAGCCGGCGCGACGCGTTGCGCGGTCTCGCAGGCGTAAGCGTTGCCGCCTCGCTCGGCAGCCCATTCGCCAGCACCGACGCGCAGGCGCAGGTGAACGGTCCCTCGACGCTCACGTTCAAGGAACTCGCGCACACGCTCGACGACACGCAGCATGTCGCCGAAGGCTACGAGATGCAGGTGTTGATCCGCTGGGGCGATCCCCTCATCGGCGGCGGCGCGGCTTTCGATCCGGCTGCTCTGACGGCTGCGGAGCAGGAGAAGCGGTTCGGCTACAACAACGACTATCTCGGCCTCTACCCGATGCCGGCCGGCAGCCGCAGCGGCGACCGCTTCCTGATGGTCGCCAACCACGAATACACGAATCCTCACCTCATGTTCGCCGGCCTCGGCGTCAGTCGCAGCGCCGCGCTCAAGGCCACCAAGGATCAGGTGGCGGTCGAGATGGCGTCGGTCGGTGGCGCGATCGTCGAGATCGTGCGCGAGGGCGCCGGCTGGAAAGTCGTGCCCGATAGCAGGTTCGCCCGCCGGCTCACCGCGACGACGCCGATGGAGATTTCAGGCCCCGCCGCCGGGCATGACAAGATGAAGACGTCCGCCGATCCCACGGGAACGCGCGTGCTCGGCACGTTCGGCAATTG
>JAKFVZ010000387.1 GCA_021732965.1 Reyranella sp. | reverse complement strand
ACGCCCTGGATGACGGTCGCGGCGACGCGATCGGCGGCCACCATCAGGGCGGGCAGCGTGCCGGCGAGTTCGAGCGACCGATGGAGAGTTGAAGGCGCAGCCATGAATTCCCGCAGTGCAATGCCTGAGCCAGACGACTACCCGAGGCGGGCGCACATCTGGGCGATGACGGACTCGACGGTGACGCCTTCGGCGCGGGCGGAGAAGTTGACGGCCATGCGATGGCGCAGGATCGGACCGGCCAGCGCCACGACGTCGTCGACCGACGGCGCGAGGCGGCCCTGGATGATCGCGCGGGCACGGCAGGCCAGCATGAAGGCCTGGCTGGCGCGCGGACCGGGACCCCAGGCGACGCGCTGGCGCACGACGTCGAGATCGGTGTGTTCGGGACGGCCGGCACGCACGAGCTTCAGGATGGCGTCGACGACGCTCTCGCCGATCGGCAGGCGCCGGACCAGCGCCTGGGCGGCCATCAGGTCGCCCGGCGACAGGGCTTGCGTGGCGACGGCCTGCTCGGCGCCGGTGGTGCCGATCATGATCTGGCGCTCGGCCTCTTCGTCCGGATAGCCGACGTCGACCTGCAGCAGGAAGCGGTCGAGCTGGGCTTCGGGCAGTGGGTAGGTGCCTTCCTGTTCCAGCGGGTTCTGGGTCGCCAGCACGTGGAACGGCGCGGGCAGGTCGTAGCGCTTGCCGGCCACGGTCACGTGCCGCTCCTGCATCGACTGGAGCAGCGCCGACTGGGTGCGCGGGCTGGCGCGGTTGATTTCGTCGGCCATCAGCAGCTGGGCGAAGACCGGACCCTGCAGGAAGCGGAAGGTGCGCCGGCCGCCGTCGCTTTCCTCCAGCACCTCGGAGCCCAGGATGTCGGCCGGCATCAGGTCGGGCGTGAACTGGATGCGCTTTGATTCCATGCCCAGAACGACGCCCAGCGTGTCGACGAGTTTGGTCTTGGCGAGACCCGGGACACCGATCAGAAGGAGGTGGCCGCCCGACAGGAGGGCAACCAGCGTTTGATCGATCACGTCCTGCTGGCCATAAATGACCTTGCCGATGGAGGCGCGGGCGGCGCGGAGTTGCCCGCCCAGCCGCTCGATGTCGGCGAGGGCGGCCTGGGCGTCGGCGTCGGTAGCAGTCGATGTATCGGGGGCCACCAGGGCGCTCCTGTCGTCGATGGGAATTGTAATTGAGGGAAGCCCAGAATTGAGGCCGGAACAAGGGCATGACAGTTGACGAAATTGTGCGGCGGGTGAGCGAGCGCAGCCGGCGTTTGGCATCCGGCTTGCCCGTCGCGACGCCGCCCCTCGGCAGCGACTTTTCACTGAACGGCGTCGCGTCGATGCCGCAGGTGTGGCGTCCCGCGTCCGTGCTGGTGCCGCTGGTGCGCCGCGAGCCCGGACTTACCGTGCTGCTGACCCAGCGCACGGAGGACATGCCGAGCCACGCCGGCCAGATCGCCTTTCCCGGCGGTCGCCGGCAGGCCGAAGATGTCGACGCCATCGCCACGGCGCTGCGCGAGACCGAGGAAGAGGTCGGCCTGACCCGCGATTTCATCGAGGTCATCGGCACGGTCGACCAGTACAGGACGGGCACGGGCTACGAGATCACGCCGATCGTGGGCATGGTCACGCCGGGATTCACGCCCCGTGCAGACCCGCGCGAGGTTGCCGACGTGTTCGAGGTGCCGCTGGCCCACTTCCTCGACGAACGCAATCACCGCATCGACAGCAGGGTCTGGCAGGGCCGCGAGCGGCGGTATTATGCGATGCCCTATGGCGAACGCTACATCTGGGGGGCCACGGCGGGTATGCTGAAGAACCTCCACTTCATCCTGACCGCCGGCGCCTGACGCCGGCCGGGAGTCTTCATGCGCGTCGTCCTTCTGATACTCGCCCTGGTGCTGGCGCCGTTCTGCGCCTTCTTCCTCTGGGCCTGGGCGGTGAAGATCAAGCAGGAGCGCAAGATCGCCGGCACACTGCCATCGTGGCAGGACATGCCGATGACCTGGCTGGGCATCGCGGGCTTCGGCTGCGCCATCCTGGGCTTTATCGTCATGTTCTTCACCCAGGACCAGGGCTACGGCGGTCTCTTCGCATCATGAAGGCATCCGGTCGCCTGGAATTTCCGCCGTGGGCAAGCGACGCGGCGGTCCACAAGCTGTTCGAGGTGCTGGCCCCCGCCGGCATCACCGCGCGCTTCGTCGGCGGCTGGGTGCGCGACGCCGTGCGCGATGCGCCGATCCGGGGCGAACCCGACCTCGCCGTCGACCGGCCGCCGGAGACCCTGATGGAGGTCCTCAAGGCGGCCCGCATCAAGGTCGTGCCGACGGGAATCAAGCACGGCACCGTGACGGCGGTGATCGCGGGTCGTCCCTTCGAACTCACGACCCTGCGTCGCGACGTCGAGACCGACGGACGTCATGCCGTGGTGGCCTATACCGACGACTGGCTGGAGGATGCGAGCCGGCGCGACTTCACCTTCAACGCGCTCTATGCCGACCTCGACGGCACGCTCTACGACCCGTTCGACGGGCGCGCCGATCTCGCCGCCGCGCGCGTGCGCTTCATCGGCGATGCCGACCGGCGCATCGCCGAGGACCGGCTGCGCATCCTGCGCTTCTTCCGATTCCATGCCTGGTACGGGCGGCCGCCGTTCGACGCGGAGGGCTTCACGGCCTGTCGCCGCAACGCCGGCGGCCTGCGCGGCCTGTCGGGCGAGCGCGTGCGCAACGAATTCCTGCGCCTGCTCGAAGCGCCCGAGCCGGCCGATACGGTGGGGGCGATGCGCGAAGCCGCCATCCTCGATCACTGGCTGCCGGAATGTATCGGCGTGGCGCGCCTGCGGGCGCTGATCGCGCGCGAGGACGAGCCGGCCGCCGTGCGCCGCCTGGCCTCCATCCTGTCGCCCGAGGCCGATGCGACGGCGATCGGCAAGCGGCTGCGGCTTTCGACCCAGCAGGCGCTGCGGCTTGAGGTCATGCTCGCCGCCGATCCGATGATCGACGTGGCCGGTGGGCCGAAGGCGTGGCGGGCGCAGATCTATGCCCTGGGCGGCAATCTCTATGCCGACCGCCTGCTGCTGGCGACAGAGGTGCCGGGCGACTGGCGCGGCGCGCTGGCGATGGCGCGCGCCTGGACCCCGCCCGAACTGCCGGTGAGCGGCGGTGATGCGCTGAAGCTCGGACTGAAGCCCGGTCCGAAAGTTGGCGGCCTGATCGAAACGGTCGAGCGCTGGTGGATCGACGGCGACTTCACGGCCGATCGCGCGGCCTGCCTGGCCGAACTCGAACGCCTGGTCCGCGCCGCGCCATGATCCGGCCCGCCGTCACCTTCGCGCTCTGGCTGGCGATCGCGATCTTCGTCGTGCTGAACGACTTCGTGGGCGACACCTGGATCGCCGCCACGCTCTCGGTGCGCGCGGTCGAATGGTACAAGGCGCTGGTGCCGATCCCCTATGTCGCGATGATGGCGATCATCCATGCGGGGCGCACGCGGGGCGACAACTGGTTCGAGGCGTCCTTGCTGGCGGCGCTGCTGTGGCCGACCTCGACGATGCTAGCCGGCTTCCTCTACGCCCGCCTCGCCTATGAAGAGGGCGCCGAGGCGTTCTTCGACCGTCTCGGCTTCTGGTGGGGCGCGCCCTATCCGCTGCTGGTGCTAGTGCTGTTCGCGGCGACCGTCGTTGCAGGATGGGCGCTGGCCGCACGACGATGAGCATCGTCTCGCGGCTCTGCATCTCGGGCTATCGCTCGCTGCGCGACGT
>JAKFVZ010000668.1 GCA_021732965.1 Reyranella sp. | reverse complement strand
CCACTCTCGTCATTTAGCCCGGGCGTCGGTCACGTGGATGCGGTTCAAAGTGCGGCGCGCCTTGGCGAAGGCTCGATCGGTTGCCATGAATCGCGCCAGCATGGGCGCTACAAGCTTCGACGGATCGATCGCCTGTCCGGTCTCGCGGCCATGGACTTCGGCGTAGAGCAAGAGATCGCGATGGATCGCCGCCGGCAGGTCGACCGTCAGCTTCACCGGCTTCTCGTCCAGTATGGCGCCCAAGCGCAGTTTGGACATCGTCGCCTCCCTATCCTCGATAAGGCTCAAGCACGAGATCGCGGGTCACGATCACCCGCACGTGATAGCCGGGACGGATGGTCAGCGTCGGCTGGATATTGAGATTGCGGCGCACGACCTGCTGGCCGGCCTGGTTCACGGTGTCCCCGGTGCCGCGGCGCAAGGCGCGGACGATGTCGCTATCGTTCTGATCGGAACCGAGCTCGGTGCCGACGGCCAGGATGGTCGAAAGAAGTGCTGCCTTAAAGAGGGCACCCCAGTGATGATCGACGCCGTCTTCCAGACCAGCTTGGCCCGTGGCATCGGCGCCGGGCTGGCGCTCGAGGACGATTGAATTGCCATTCGGGAGAATGAGGCGCGTCCAGACGAGAAGGAGCCGCGATTGCCCAAATGAAATCTGGCTGTCGTAGACCCCGATCAGCCTGGCACCCTGAGGAATCAACAGAAAGCCACCGGTCGGCGTATCATAGACGTTCTCCGTCACCTGCGCCGCGATCTGGCCGGGGAGATCGGACCGGAGGCCGGTGATCAGCACGGCAGGGATGATGGTGCCCGCCTGCAGGACATAGGGCGATGCGGGCCGCGCCAAGCGGTCTGGGCTCGTCGTGCGGCGATCGACAGGCGCATTCATAAAGGCGAGCTTGCGATCCTGTCCGTTCTGGATCGAGGCTTCATGTGCAGATGGCATGGGCCCGGCCATCGATCCCTGAGACGGACTCGACTCCGCGCCGACGGACTGTTGCTGGCGATTGCCTGGGGCAAACAGGCGGCTGACGCGGGCTGCTTCCATCTCCTGCGCGCGGCGCTGCTGCTCGGCATCGGGCGCCGACGGGCCGGATTGGCCTTGGGCCGCCACGATCGGCCGGCCGAGGTCGCCGGGCAGTGGCGGTCCAAGCGGCGGGACGTCGCGAGGCACTCCTGTGTAGTCGCGCGGCAACCCGGCAAGGCCATCAGCCATGCGCGGCCGGTCGGTGGAGTAGAGTTCCTGGGGTGCGGCCCCGCGCAGGTGATCGCCCTGCAAGGCCCACAGTACGACGCCGCAGATCAGAATCGAGGCCAGCGCGGTGCCGCCGACCAGGACACTGCGCGACAGGCGCATGACGCGCGGTCCCTCCGGCCGCAGCCTGAAGGGACCCGTCGTCGTCGAGGTTGGGGAGTCGGACTGCGATTGATCCGTCATCGCTGCGGCCTACCGTCCGTGCGGATGATCCGGACCTTCTGCTGGCTCTCGCCGCCCAGCCGCAGCTCGGCCGCGGCGAACAGCCGGTCGACGATCAGCACGTTGCCATACGGGCGGTAGTTCACGATCTCCGGCTTGCCGTCCGGCCCGACGATGAAGAGCGGCGGCATCTCGCCCTGCACGATGCCGGCCGAGAACTCGATGTAGACCTTGCGGCCGTCATCATAGGCGGCGACTGGCCGCCAGGGCGGCCTGTCGCCGTCGATTGCATACCGGTAGCGCCGTTGCACCACCTCAGGCAGGACCGGCGTCGGCGGCGCGGCGCGCATGCTCCTGCTGCGGCTCTCGGGATAAAACCAGGCGACCGAGGGCATGTAGGGCCGCTCGTGCGCGCGGAGCTCGATCAGATAGGTGCGCCGGTCGGTGTTGACTACGAGGTTGGTCTCGATGGCAGGCCGGGTCGGTTTGACCAGGAGGTGTACGCGTCGGCTATCACCGTCGCCACTCTCGGTGTCGCCGATGATCCAGCGCACGGTGTCGCCGGCCGCAACCGGCCCGGAGCCGGTGAGCTGCTCGCCCGGCTCGAGGGCGATGTCGGTGACCTGTCCCGGCGCGACGTAGACCTGATAGAGGGCGCCCGGGCTGTAGGGGAACACCTGCACGGCGTTGAAATATCCCTCGCGGCGCGGCTCGATGCGCGCAGCATCGTTGGCGGCGTCGACCCGGGCGATCGGCTCCTTCGCTTCGACCATGCCGCCGCCGCGCGCTGGCGTCCAAGACGGCGGCACGTGCAACGGCCGCGGCCGATCCTCGGCGGGTAGCGACGTTACAGGAAGCGGAGGCACGGTCGCGTCGTAGCTGATCTGCGGTGGTTTGCCTGATGCGCATCCCGCAAGCGCCAGCAGCGAGATGAGGATGGTCGGGCGTAGAGGCCGCTTGTCTCCTGCCTGCATCATTGTGCGAGCTCCTTCGACCAGTTGATGGCGTTGACGAACACTCCCAGCGGGTTCTTGCGCAGGCGATCGGCATCGCGCGGCGTCTCGATCACGATGGTGAGGATGGCGGTCCAGCGCTCAGTGGCCGCGAGCTGACCGCTCTCATAGCGGCGCTCGGTCCACGCGACGCGAAAACTCTCCGGCGACGCCCTGATGACGCTCGAAACCTCGACGGAGATCTGCATCTTGCCGAGCTTGGCAAAGGGATCGTTGCGACGGGCATAATCGTTGAGCGCCGCGGCGCCGCGATCGGTCGTGAACTCGTACGCACGCAGCCAACCCTGACGCAGCACGACGGCGTCGACGGGCAAACCTCGGACATCTTCGATAAAGCGGGCCAGGTGGAAGGCGATCTGTGGGTCGGTGGGCCGGTAGGAGGCATCGGCCGGAGCGACGGCCTGCGCCTGCCCGAGCCTGTCGACCTGAACGACCCAGGGCGTGATCGTGCCGCGTGCGGCCTGCCAGACGAGACCCGCCGCGAGACTGGCCGCTAAGACCAGGCAGCCGAACGCCATCAACCGCCAGTTCCTCGCCTGCACCCGGGCCGAGCCGATGCGGTCGTCCCAGACCTGTGCAGCCTTCTGGTAGGGCGTTTCAGGCGCGGGCGTGTGGCCGTAGTGCACGGACGAACGCTTGAACATCAACGGTTCCCTTCGGAGAGATCGACAGACGACCCGCCGCCGCCGTGGTCGCCGGCGCGGACGGCATGAGAGGCGGCGGAGGCGCCATGACTCGCGGCCTGGCTCCGCCGCATGCGGCGCGCCCAGGCAGGCTGTTCGTCGCGCGGTGCCGGCGCGGCTCCATCCTCGGCACCACTGGCAGCGGTGCGACCGCCCACTTCGAAGCTGCTCGCGAGACTCGAACCCGCCCGACGAAGCGGACTGGCCGTGGCGGACATTCCCGTGACGGTGACGCCGGACAGGCCACCACCGCGGTAGGCGGCCGTCGCCCCGCCGGCGAGCGCCGCGGAGCTGCGCGCCGCCCCGGCTACGGCGCCCGCGCCGCCTGTGGCAAGGGCGCCTGCCGCGACGCCGAGGCCGCCGGCCGCCAGGCCGGTCCCCACCGCCGCGCCGGCTCCGAGCTGCGGCCCGCCCGAGACGATGCCGTTGGCAATGCCGGGCCCGAAGATGCCGAGGCCCAGCAGCGCCAGGGAGGCCAGCACCAACGCCATGGCGTCTTCGATGGAGGGCTGCGCGCCGCCCGATCCCGAGGTGAACTGCGAGAACAAGGTCGAGCCGATGCCGACGATGACGGCCAGCACCAGGACTTTTACGCCGGAGGACACGACATTGCCCAGCACGCGCTCGGCCAAGAACGCG
Source organism: Reyranella sp. (assembly GCA_021732965.1). GTDB lineage: Bacteria > Pseudomonadota > Alphaproteobacteria > Reyranellales > Reyranellaceae > Reyranella. The sequence goes on along the minus strand of JAKFVZ010000668.1, from coordinate 10 downwards.
GTCTTGCTAA
>JAKFVZ010000744.1 GCA_021732965.1 Reyranella sp. | reverse complement strand
TGAACTTCATGCCGCACCGCTCGTCCCAGTAGGGCACCGAGGTCACGGGCCCGAACCGCACGAGGTGGGGCGCGTACTTCGGGTCCTTCCACAGCCCGCCCTGATCCCACGCGAGCAGCGGCACGTCGGAGGCCAGCATCTGCTGCGCGGCCAGTCCCTGCGTCTCGTGATGACTGAGATAGATCATCGCCCGCGTGCGCCGGCTGAGGTCGTGCAGCCGCTCCTCGCGGTAGAAACCATAGCGAAGCATCTCCACGCTGAGCCGCCGGCGCCGCAGTTCGGCGAGCATGGGCTCGACGATCGTGCGCATGTAGCGGCTGCGATGCCGGACGATCTTGTCGTAGATCAGGACGTCCACATCCTTGTTGGCACGCCGGGACGGCGACCAGCGATCGGTATCGATGCCGGAGGGCCAGACGGTGATACTGCCCGGCCAGACCGTCGAGAACATCCTCTCCACCCAGGGGCTCGGCACCAGCACGCGGCGGATCCTGCGCCGGCACAGAAGCTCCGGATCGTCGCTGGGATGATTGTAGATGGAGGTGCCGAACAGGATCGGCGTCTCCTGCGGCAGCTTCGCGAGGACATGCGGCTGGCCGATGACGCAGGCCAGCTCCTGCGGGTTCTCACGGATGTGGCGATAGTCGTTGATGCGGTACGGCACGTTCAGCCGGTCGAGGCCCGCGCACAGGTTGAGATAGACGCGCATCGTGCCGCCGGGCTGCTTCGGCCCGCGCAGGGCCCAGCGCACGAGGCGGCGCGGATACCGGTCGAACGGCGCCCAACGGTCCGAATCCGGCTCCTCGTAAAAGAGGTTCAGGGGCGAGCGCAGCGGCACTAACGCCCGACCTCCGCCAGCGCCGGCCGGTTGGCCATGATGTCGCGATAGAGAGTCGCCATGTCGTCGGCCACGTCGTCGATCGATCGCGTGCGCCGCATGTTGCCCGAGAGGCGCGCGACCTCGGCACGGTCGGTGGCGGCGACCCGGATCGCCTCGGCCCAGGGTCGGGGATCGTCGAACGGCAACAGCCAGCCGTCCACGCCATGATGGACGCGCTCGGAAATGCCGCCGAGATCGGCGCCCATCACCGGGATGCCGAGCGCCCGCGCCTCCTGCACGACGATCGGACCGGTTTCCATGTAGCGCGACGGCACCGCGAGCACGTCGATGTCCGCCAGGAACTCGGGCACCTTCTCGTGCTTGACCAGGCCCATCAACTGGATGCGCCTATCCTTCTGCGCGGCACTCTCCATGCGCTTGGCAAAGCGTGCATCCTGGCCGATGCCGGCGATGCGCAGCTGCACCGGCAAATCGGCGGGAAGCAACTCGAGGGCACGCACCAGCATGTCCGCGCCCTTGTAGCGTTCGAGCCGCCCGAGGAAGCCGATCACGATCTCGCGTCGGTTCGCCCCTTCGAGCGGGCGCTGCTTCCGGTGGGAAAATTCGGCGCTGGCGGACTGTCCCGACACCACGATTTTTTCCGGCGGAATGGCATTCTCGGCGAGCGCGGCCCGCACCCATTCGCTCGGCGCCACGATGCGCTCGCTGAGCGTCGCCATCGAACGAAGCTGCCGGGCCTTGGTGGCCGCCGCCGCCCTTGCCGACAGCAAGGTCGCGGCTCTCTGCGAAACGCGCGACACCACGCTGTCGCTGACATCCCAGCGCGGCAGCCGCGACAGGAGATAGGCGGCCGGCGCGGGCAAACCGCGGTCGAGGGCCCAGCATTCCGCGCAGCGCCGGTCGTCGATCAGGCCGTCGCAGGGTTTCTCGTCGTTGAGCAGCATCGTGCCACGCATGCAGATCGGCGACGGCACATGCATCGTCACGACGCTGGGGATGTCCATGCGCGCGACCTGCCGAAGGTGCCGCAGCCCCGCGCCGCTGGTCCACGAATGGAGGTGGAACAGGTCGGGCCTCGCCGACTCCACCAGCTCCTGGAACATGGTCCGGCGCTTGCGCACACTCCTGTCGCGAACCTTCTGGATTTCCGGCGCATCGATGGGATAGCGCACCACCTCGACGCCGTTCCACGTGTAGCGGTCATAGGAACCGTCCGTCGCGGCGATGATGGTGCTTTCGATGTCGTGGGCCGACAGGGCCGTCACGAGGTCACGTACATAGACCTCGGTGCCGCCGGTCGAATCGGGAAAGTAGAAACCGACGCAATGCACGACGCGCAGTCGCCTGCCCGGTCTTCCTCCCGCAGAGGCAGCCGGCAGCGTCATTGCGGCAGGGACCGGAGGCGCAACAGCCGCTCGGTCGTGGCAAAGCCCAGCACCCTGTAGGCAAGGGCAAGTGCTGGCCGCACGGGCGGCACGAACTGCGGATCGAGCCGGTAGATCCAGTCCACCACCTCCGCCGCCTCGCGCGGATAGGCCTTGGCGAGGGATCGCACATTGGGCCACAGCGTGCGGATGGCCGCCTGCTTGCGGCGCGAGGTCAGCTCACCGCGCTGTTCGAGCAGGCCCAGCACCTTTCGGTAGATCGCGATGTGCGTCCAGTAACCGAGATCGCGCTTGAAGCCCGCGGTGTGCTGCAGCCGCTCGCCGCCATGGCGGCGGTGCACGAAGGCCGGCTGGCGATGGACAGCGAGCCGCGGCTGGCGCAGCGCGACTTCGAGGATGAACAGCCGGTCGTCGCGCAGCGCGAAGTCCTGCCGGTGCGGGATGCCGCGGATCAGCTCGCGGCGGAACAGGAACGCGGAATAGTGCGACGCCCAACCCTCGCCGAGTTGCTGGGCGATGAAGTCGTCGCAATCGTTCCAGGCGTTGACGCGCCGTTCGCCGCTCTCCTCATCGTAATCCTCGTAGCCCGCGACGACGAGATCCGCCCCCGTCTCCCGCGCGAGTGCGAGCTGGTCGGCGTTGGCGTCCTCGCACAGCCAGTCGTCGGAATCGAGGAAGCGCACATACTCGCCCTTCGCGGCGGCGAGTGCGGTCTCGACCGCCCAGTCCTTGCCCCAGTTGTCGGTCCGGATCGCGACGATATCCTGCTGCGCCTGCAGCCAGTCCCACGTGCCGTCGGTGCTGCCATCGTCGACGACCACGATCTCGACGTTTCCGCCGGCCGACCGGCACGACTCCACGGCCTGAGGGAGGGCCCACAGCCGGTTGAAGGTCGGAATTACGACGGAGATGTCGCTCACGCGCTCACCTTAGCCGACTCCCGGCGGCAAGGGCATCGGCGGCTTCGAGCACTCCGTCCGCCGCGCGCGCGGGCGAATAGATCTCCATGCGCTCGGCCAATGCCCGCCGCGTCAGGCTGGGATCGAGGGCGAGAACCGAGGCGATGGACCTGGCCAGCGCCGGCACGTCGCCGAGCGGCGCCACCGCGCCGGTCGCGCCAGGCTGGATCAGGTCGGGGCCGCAGCCGACGGCATCGGACACCACGGCGGGCACGCCGCAGGCCATCGCCTCGTTGACCACCAGGCCCCACGTCTCGGTGGCGATCGACGGCAGGACGATCACGTCGGACGAGGCATAAACGCCCGGCAGCTGGCTCTGGTTCACGAAGCCCAGGAACTTCGCATCGACACCGGCGGTCCGGGCCGCCTCTTCCATCCGGCCCTGGAGCTCGCCCGCGCCCGCGATCACGAGGTCGACGGGTTGCCCTTCGGAGATCAGCCGCACAACCGCCTGAACCACGTCCATCGGGCGCTTGCTGTCGACCAGCCGCCAGACGAACAGCACCCGTCGCCGGCTCCCGCTCGGCCCCCGCCCGCACGCGCCCCGCGCGGCGTCGCTGGCTCGGCGGAAGGCGTAGTTA
>JAKFVZ010000748.1 GCA_021732965.1 Reyranella sp. | reverse complement strand
CCCGAAGGGTGGCGTCAGGAACGCCGACTGCAGGTTCACGGCCACCAGGATCACGAACCAGACCATGAAGTCCTTGTTCTCGGCGATGTGCGGCGTGAAGTCGACCTTCAGCAGGATGGGCGCGAAGATCGGCAGGACGATCAGGCAGATCTCGAGGAAGTCGAAGAAGAACCCCATGATGAAGACCAGCACCATCACGAAGATCAGGATTTCCCATCCGGTGTCGATGCCGACGTACTTGAGCAGCTCGATGACCAGATCGTCGCCGCCCAGCGCACGGAAGACGAACGAGAACAGCGTGGCCCCGAAGATGATGAAGAACACCAGCGCATTGGTGAGCGCGGAACTCTCGATCACCTCGTTCATCATCTTCAGATTGAGACGCTTGTTCCACCACGCCAGCAGGAGCGCACCGGCGCATCCCGTTCCTCCGGCCTCCGTCGGCGTGGCCCAGCCGCCGAATATCGACCCAAGGACGACGAAGATGAGGAAGGCCGGCGGCAGGAAGCTGCGCAGGATGAGGCGCAGGAGTTCGGCGGCATTCTGCGGCCCCTCGGCCGACGAGAGCGGCGGCGCCATCTTGGGATTGAGCGCCGCATAGATGCAGATGTAGACGAGGTAGATCCCCGCCAGGAGCAGGCCCGGCAGGATCGCGGCCGTGAACAGCGTCCCGACCGACAGGGTCATGAGATCGCCCATGATGACCAGCATGATGCTGGGCGGGATCAGGATGCCGAGCGTGCCGGCCGAGGCGATGGTGCCGACCGACAGTTCCTTCGAATATCCGCGCTCCAGCATGGTCGGCAGCGCGATCAGGGTGAGCATGATCACCGAGGCGCCGACGATGCCCGTGGTCGCCGCCATGATGGTGCCCATGACGGTGACGGAGATCGCCAACCCGCCGGGGATTCTCCGGGTTATGACCTGCAAGGCCTTCAGGAGTTCGTCGGCGACGCCCGATTTTTCCAGGATGGTGCCCATGAACACGAACATCGGGACGGCAATGAGGACCTGATTCTGGACGGCCTGCCCCCAGATGCGGGGAATTAGACTACCGAACTGCGCCGGGCGGAATACGTCGAGCGCAATGCCAAGCGCTCCGAAAGCAAGCGCGACGCCTCCCAGGACGAACGCCACCGGGTAGCCTACGAACATGATGAACGTGAGCACCAGAAACATGAGGACGGAGAGATGATCGGCGATCCATTCCATGGCCCGTCTCCGTCAGTGGCTGGCCGCGGGCGACGAGGCGCGCGCAGCGAGGTCGGGAGGACCGAACAACATGACGAGCTTTCTCATCAGGACCGAGGCTACCGCCAGGTCGACGAGGACCAATCCCAGGAACGGGCATCCCTTCATGATCCAGCGATATTCGAGCCCGTTCGGCGCGTCCGATCGCTCGTTCTGCAGGAACGACACCTGCGCAAACAGGAACGAGAAGTAGGTCGCGACGATGCAGTAAGGAATGGCGAACACGAGGATGCCGAACACCTCCAGCTTCGCCTGCTGGCGCGGTGTCTTGTTGGCGGTGAACACATCGATCCGCACATGGGAATTGCGGATGTAGGCGTAGCCCAGCCAGAACAGGAACAAGGCGCCGTGCAGGTGCCATTCGAGTTCCTGGATGGGGGTCGATCCGAAGCCGGGAATCTGGAAGCCCAGCTTGCGCGTGAGCACATCCCAGCAAATGACGATGACCAGAGCGACAAACAACCAACCGAACACGCGCGCGATACGCGCCAGAATACCGTCGATCACATCGCTCGCATTAAGCAATGCCTGCATTCGAACGAACTCCCCCGAGAAAGAAACGGCCGCTCCTTTGGAGCGGCCGCCTGGACCGGATCAACGGCTACTTCAGGTAGCCGCGCTCCCTCCAGATCGCGTATTCCTTGCGGAAGTTGCTGAGCGAATCCCAAGCCTTCTTGAATTCCGGGCTCTTTGCGGACTGCTCGACCGCGACCTCGTCCCAGGCCTTCTGGAATGCGGCAATGAACTCCGGTCCCCAGGTCACGAGCTTGACGCCCTTGGACTCGATCTCGGCCAGCGCCTTGGGCTGCAGGGACTCACCGAGGCTCATGCCGCGCAGCACGGTCTGGTCGCATGACGCCTCGACGATCGACTTCTGGTGCGCGGACAGCGAATCCCACTTCGCCTTGTTGATGATCAGGTCGCCGACCGTGGCCTGCTGGTGCCAGCCGGGGAAGTAATAGAACTTGGCCACCTGGTGGAAGACGAGACTGAGGTCCATCACCGGCATCGAGAATTCGGTGGCGTCGATCGTGCCCAGCTGCAGGGCCTGGAAAATTTCGCCGGCCTGCAGGAGCTGCGTCGAGACACCGAGCTTCTGCATGACGTTGGCGCCCAAACCGAAGAAGCGCATCTTGAGCCCCTTCAGGTCCTCAAGCGTCTTGATCTCCTTGCGGAACCAGCCCGATGCCTCGGGCGGGATCAGATGGCACATCACCGCATGGATGTTGTACTTGGCGTAGAGCTGCTGCATGAGCTGCTCGCCGCCGCCGTGCTTCATCCAGGCGAGGTATTCGCCGAGGCCCGGGCCGAACGGCACCGTCGAGAAGACGGCGAAGGCGATGTCCTTGCCGGTCCAGAAGCCCGGCGTCGCCCAAGCCGCATCGAGGGCACCTGACGCGACCGAGTCGAAGGCCTGCCCCGGTGGCACCAGCGCCCCTGGCTCGAAGAATTTGATGTCGATGCTGCCGGCCGACAGCTTCTTGATCTGCTCGACCGTATAGTTCGCATTCGGCCCCAGCAGCGCCAAAGTCGATGCGAAATTCGACTGCATCTGCAGTCGCACCTTCTTGTCCTGGGCGGTTGCCGCACCCGAACCCAACGCGACCGCAGCGGCCGCCGCGACACCACACAACGCCCCGAGTACGCGCATGTTTTCCTCCCGTTGGTCAAAGCCACGCGAAGGACGCCGAACGTCCGTTTGTGCTCTGTCCCTCGCTCCCTAATCCGACGGCCGTTTGCCGGCCTGCCGGTTGTCGCATCGGATTCGATGCAACAATTTCATCTATTTGCGAAACTGAAGACCGCACATTGGAAAGTCAAACGGTGTTTTTAGGTCAAGCGGTAGACCCGGGAGGCCGTGCCCGAGAACAGGGCTGTCTTCTCGGCCGCCGAGGCCCCGGCCGAGATGCGCTTGAAGGCGTTCCACAGGACACCGTAGCCCGAGGTGATCTTGTCGACCGGGAAGTTGCTCTCGTACATGCAGCGGTCGACACCGAACAGGTCGATGCAGGTCTCGACCCAGGGCCGGAACGCCTCGGCGAGTTCCACCGAGCCCGGCGGTGTCGGGCGCTGGTAGAAGTCGAAGAAGCCCATGGCCATGCCGAGGCCACCGACTTTCACAACGATGTTCTGCCGCCGGGACAGTTCGGCCATCGACTTCTTCCAGGCCGCGCGCACCTCGTCGTGCCGTCCCGCATAGCCGGCATAGCCCAGCGGGCCACCGACATGGTCGAGGATGATGTGCGTCCCGGGAAAGGCGTCGGCCAGCTCCGCGATCTCGGCGAGTTGGGGATGGTAGAGCCAGGCGTCGAACGTGAGGTCGCGCTTCGCCAGTTCCCGGAAGCCCTCGCGCCACGTCAGGTCACGAGTCTGCTCGGGCGGCGGGTCGTTGCGTGAATTGCGGACGCCCGGATCGGCATCCCAGCCGGTCTGATGACGGATACCCTTGAAGCGGCCGTTGCCGGCGGCGATCTGGGCGTCGAACACGTCGCCCGCCTTCTCGCCCCGCCGCAAGTC
>JAKFVZ010000531.1 GCA_021732965.1 Reyranella sp. | reverse complement strand
CTTCCAGCTGCTCGAAGAGTTGGGCAACCTCTTGCCAGAGCGTCACATCGTCCCGCAGGTCAAAGCGCTCCAGTTCCTCGATCTTCACCAAAATGAAATCTTCTTGGGCTGCGAATTGATTCCGTTCGACCGGCTGGACCTCTTTGGCCTTGCGAACCAAACTACAAGATGCAGGGCCTCGCATTGCCGCGATTTTCAGCTATTTTTTCTGAGAAGAAATGATCCGCAATGGAGGGGAGGGGGCTCTCTGCTCGCGAAGGAGCTAGTGACATGAACGACCAAGGCAAAGTGCCCCCCGAAGGCAAGGAGGACTGGGAAGGCTTTCGCGAGATCGATCGAGCTATCGCGGAAGATCGCCTGACTGCATATTCATGGAAGAAGATCTGGGCTGATCCCTGGGAAAGGCGCGGGATCTACCTATTCGCTACCTTGTTCATTGGGTTCGTCATCTACGTCGTGATCTACGACGGACTGATCTGAGCTACCATTCCTTGACGTCATCGGCTGCTTCCGCGGAGGCACCCTTCGCATCGCGCGTCTTTCCATCGACATAGCTCTTCACGGTCCCGATCCGTTGATTGCCTAGACGCTGTACCCGGTCGACTTCGTCGGCAATGTCTTCACGCTCGCTTCCGGGGCCGCTGAGGCTGCCTGGCACACCTCCAATGCGGACCGAACCACGCACGCTGCCAGGACTGGTGACCGAGGGGCGTGCAACAGGCTGCGAAGCTGGAAGGACGAGATCATCGGCGATCTCATCGTTGAGACGTTCGGCATAGCTCTCGACGAACCGCGCCTGTAGCTGCTGCCCGCGTGCACTCATCTGGAAGTCGATATCGTCGAAGCGGACCTGGCCATAATAGTCGCGGTTGGAATCGATCTCGGCCATCCCCCATTCGCGGTAGGCCTGGCTGAGGTTGAGCGATCCCGCTGCATTGGCGCTCTCGTACCAGCTGGCCTGGTTCTCGAGGCGGCTGGCGATCTCCTCGGAGCGCCGCGCTTCGAGCGTGTAGCTTTGTGCCTCGGTCAGGGACGTCGTGATGCCTGCGGCATTGCTCGAGACCAGCGCTTCGGAACTCGAGCTTGTCTCGCGCAGGAACCCTTCACGCGTGCTCGACCAGTTACGGCTGTCGGAAAGCTGGCGCAGTGCACCCGTTATGCGCGATCGGTCTTCGGAGGCGATCCCGATATCGCTGTCGGTCCAGCTCTGGTTGCGCCCCCCTCCTAGCCCAAGCGTTCCCTTGGTGCCCTTTCGCTCCCCTTTGCCCTCGATTCCCGCATTGCCATTGAGGAACCACGAGACGGTGATGTCGTCGGATGCCCGGCGCGACAGGCCGAACTGCTGCTGGAGCGTCTTGGAAGCGTTGTCGACTTCGCTGAACGCGCTGCCGATGCTGTCGCTGGTCGAGGTGCCGCTCACGGTCTCGTTCGAGCGCGAGCGGGTGTAAGCATCGCGGATCTCGTTGAACCGTGTGACCGCCGAACTGGTCGATTGCTGGGCAAGGTTGGAGTAGGTCTCGCTCTGCCCGCGGCTCTGGCTCGCCATCGTCGACAGCCTGCTCGAGAAATCCTGCCCGAGCGTCGGCGTAAAGGGATAGCTTGAGGTCGGCACCGCCGCGAACTCGGCTTGTGGGAAGCTTGTCGTCTGCGTGCCGCTCTCGCCGATGCCGCGCGTCTGCGCCGCGCCATAGGCGATGCTGGGCGCAAGCGAGCCTTGCGCAAACTGGCGCGAGAACACGTTCGAATTGTCGAGGCTGGCGTTACCGAGCGAGACATTGCCGGTGCTCGCTTCGCGCGCCGCCTCCTCGGCAGCGTTCTGGCTGGGATTGAGGTAGCTGGTCGCCTGGCCCGAGATGGCCATCGCGCCTCTGGCGACGCCTCCTGCAAGGAACGGAATCGATGCCACAAGGTAACCTGCAAGGATACCGATGTCGTTGTTGACGTCGGTCATCCCGGAGAATGTGGCGAGGGTGAGACCACTGGTGCCGCCCGCCGCTGCGACATCGCCCGCGCCCTTCAGCATCAGGATCATGTGGAGGATGACGAACAGCGGCCCCCAGGCGGCAAGGTAGAAGAAGCCCGTCACATAGCCCCTCAATGCAATCGGTCCGGTCTTCGGCATCAGGAACAACGGAAAAAGCACCGGGAACAGCGCGTAGAAGACGACTGTCAGCACAACGTTGAGGATCGGCACCCATTTCATGGCGTTGTGTGCGATCGAGGAATAGGTCCGCTCGGTCTGGATATCGGCGCGGGTCTGCGCAAAGACATCCACGCTCGATGTGCCGCTTGCGCCGGCGAAACCGTGCATCGCCTGGTTCATCGCGTTGATCGTCAGCACCTGGCGAAAGATGGCGCTCGCATCCTTCGAGACCCCGGTGAGATACTGGTAGGCGATCGGCAGGTCGGCCATCAGCTTGGCCTTTGCCAGCGCTTCGGTCTGCCTGGGATAGAGCTGGCGTCCGGCAACGAGCGTCATCTCGCCGATCATGTTGGACCACTGGTGGCCGAGCGTGGTGTAGGCTTCGCGGCAGGTCACGATGACGGATGCTACCTCGCCGTTGTCGACATTGCGGATCACGAAGCGCTGGGCGCGCGCTTGGCTTCCCGGACCAATTGTTGTCCAGATGTCGTCCGAATCCGCCAGTTCCTTCATCGAATAGCGTCCCAGGAGAATGTCGTAGAACACGCATTGGCGGACATGTTCGTCGAAATTGGCGGCGAACTCGGGGTCGGCCATCCGCAGGCTCCGTGTCGCTTCGAGCAGGCGCGCGCCGTAGATCATGCCGTTCTTCGAATAGTTGAGATCTTCCGGCAGCCCGAACACGGTCTCGGCCGAGCGGGTGAGGTAGTCACCCACCTGGCTGGTGAAACTCGCCATAAGCGCGAGGCCGAGCGGGACATTGGCGACCGTTGCAGGGGCAAGCCCCGGATTGACGCGGTCGGTCACCTGCACATCCATCCGCGGCACCATCAGGCACATGTAGATGAGCGTCGCACCGAGGAACCAGTTGAGCCAGGCGCGCCAGTCCTGGTTGAACGCGACAACGATCACGCTTAGCGCCATCCCCATCACCAGCGCGACCTGGATCAGGCTCTTGTAGCCGCCAGCTCCGGTCCAGGCGGCGACAGCGTTGAGGACGTTGACGATGTACTCGCCGCCGCCGGTGGTGAAGATCTCGACCATGGTGTGTTCCTCAGGGGATGATCGAGCGCGACTGCAGTCCACGCGACCAGTCGAGCGCAGCCGACATCGAGGGCGACATCGAGGCTGCGAGTGCGTTCTCGATCATTGCGGTCTTCTCGATGATCTGCATGATCGCCGATACCTTGGCCTGGCCGGTGGCCTGCCGCTGGACGAGGCCCGAGCGGACCTCGGCGACCTGGCCGCGCCAGATCGCGAGCTTGGCTTCGTCAGCGGCGATGAAACTCGCCATCGAGCGCCCGGCTTCCGACACGATCCGGTCGAGGATCGCGTGGAGCAGGTCGATGCTGGCGATCTCCGCAAGCGTGTCGCGGTCGTCGGTCGGCATGCCGCGCCCGTATGCGGCCTGGACCGTGAGGATCTTGTAGAGCGGCACCGAGGCGACCTGCAGCAGCTCCTTCTCGGCATTGCCGATCGCGGTATCGGCGCGGATCGCATCGACCATGTTGCCGATGAGGAGGGCAACGCGCGGCCGGATCGCCTTGGCATTGGCGAGAGTCATTTGCTGGAAGGTGGGGTTCAGGCAGAGATCGGTCTCGTCGCAGCGGAACACCCGCACGGTAT
>JAKFVZ010000533.1 GCA_021732965.1 Reyranella sp. | reverse complement strand
AAGCGGCCGAGCGGGATGCGGTCTGGCGACGAGGCGAGGCCGCCGCGCACCATGTCGGTCTCGATCAGCGACGGCGCCACGGCATTGACGGTGACGCCATCCTTCACGACGCGCGCCGCGTAACCTCGCGTCAGCCCCTCCATGCCGGCCTTGGAGGCGTTGTAGTGCGGGCCGATGCCGCCCGCGCCGCGCGCTGCGCCTGAAGAGATGTTGACGATACGACCCCACTTGCGGGCCTGCATGCCCGGCAGCACCCCCTTGGTGCAGAGGAAAGCCGATTTCAGGTTGACCGCGATGGTGCGGTCGAACGCCTCCTCGGTGAGGTCGTCGATACTGCTCATGATGGCAAGCCCGGCATTGTTCACCAGCACATCGACCGGCCCCAACGCGCGCTCCACCGCCGCGATCATGGTCGTGACGGCGGCGCTGTTCGACACGTCGGCCGCGACGGATATTGCCTTGCCGCCCGCCTTCCCGATGGCAGCGACCACGTCCTCCGCATCGGCCGCCCTCTCCCGATAGTTCACGGCGACCGCAGCCCCTTCCCGGGCGAGCGACAGGGCGACGGCGCGACCGATGCAGCGCGAGGCGCCTGTCACCAGCGCGACCTTGCCGGAGAGAGACGCCATGTCAGATCTCGTCGACGCCGAAGGCCTGGCGCATCGCCTTCACGCCTTCCTGGTGCGGCGTCCACAGGCGACCGCCGACCATGCCGCCATCGACGACCAGATCGTGACCGTTGATGAAGGTCGAATCGTCAGACGCCAGGAAGATGGCCGCCTTCGCGATGTCGTCGACGAGGCCCGCACGCGGAATCGGCTGGGCCTTTGCCATGCTGGCCTTCATCGACTCGGCATAGGAATCCGCCTTGTCCGGCGGCAGGCCCAGCGCCTTGGCGAAGATGCCGGTGGCGATGCCGCCGGGCGAGATCGAGTTCACGCGCACGTTCTTTTCGCCGAGCTGCATGGCGGTGCAGACCGTCAGATGGTTCACCGCCGCCTTCGCCGCCCCGTAGATCATCGACGTCGAGTAGCCCGCCCGCCGCGCCGCGACGCTGCCGTTGTTGATGATGCTGCCCGAGCCCTGCCCCATCATCAGCGGGGCCGCGTGCTTCATGCCCAGCATCACTGAGCGCACCAGGGTCGCCATCGCCGCGTCGAACCCGTCGACCGGCACCGTCTCGATGCCACCGACCGGCGCGGGCCCGCCGGCATTGTTGAACAGGCAGTCGACCCGGCCCCACTTCGACAGGCAGGCGTCGAACATCCGCTTCACGTCGTCCTCGCTCGTCGCGTCGGCCGTCACGAAAAGGCAATTGTCCCTGCCGAGCGCGGCCTCGAGCGTGCGGCCCAGCTCCTCGCGCCGCCCGGTGGCCACGACCTTCGCGCCCTCCGCGACGAACAGTTCGACCGTGCGCCGTCCGATGCCGCTGGTCGCCCCCGTCACGATGGTGATCTTGCCGTCGAGCTTGCCCATGCTTCTCTCCCCTTTGCCGGACGGGAATGATACACCACCGCCAACCAGGAGAGGCATATGACGGTGTTGGGTATTCTGGGGGGCAGCGGCCTCTATGACATGGCCGGCCTCAAGAACGCGGAGTGGCGCCGGGTCGCCTCGCCATTCGGCGAGACCTCCGACGAGTTCCTGTTCGGCGTGCTGGACGGGCTCGACGTCATCTTCGTGCCGCGCCACGGCCGCGGCCACCGCCATTCACCGAGCTCGATCAACTACCGCGCCAACATCGACGCGCTGAAGCGCAGCGGCGTCACCGACATCCTGTCGCTGTCGGCCTGCGGTTCCCTGCGCGAGGACCTGCCGCCGGGCCATTTCGTCGTGGTCGACCAGTTCATCGACCGCACCTTCGCCCGCGAGAAGAGCTTCTTCGGCGATGGGCTGGTGGCGCACGTCTCGATGGCGCAGCCGACCTGCAATCGCCTCGCCGAAGTCGCCTACGACTGCGCCGAGAAGGCCGGCTTCCCGATCAGGATGGGCGGCACCTATCTCGCGATGGAAGGCCCGCAATTCTCCAGCCTGGCCGAGTCGAAACTCTACCGGAGCTGGGGCTGCGACGTGATCGGCATGACCAACATGCCGGAGGCCAAGCTCGCCCGTGAAGCCGAGATTTGTTACGTGACCGTCGCCATGGTCACCGACTTCGACTGCTGGCATCCCGACCACGACCATGTGCAGGTCGCCGACATCGTCCGCGTACTGCTGGAAAATGCCGAGAAGGCCAAGGCGCTGGTCGCCATGATCGCGCCGCGCCTGAAGGCGTCGCGTCCCGCCCCCTGCCCGGCCGGCTGCGACCACGCGCTCGAACATGCGCTCATCACCTCGCCGACCGCGCGCTCGGCGGAAATGGTGGCCAAGCTCGATGCCGTCGCCGGCCGCGTATTGAAGAAGTAGGCCTCAGCGAGCGCGGGGCGGCGCACCCATCAGGCGCGAGATCTCGTCCGCCGCTGCCGTCAGCCGCGGGATGTAGCGGTCCATCACCTCGGGCTTGAGGCGCTCCACCGGCACCGTCAGCCCGATCGCGGCAGCCGGTCGGCCGGCGTGGTCCCAGATCACGGACGCTGCGCCGCCCACCTGCTCGCGCCACTCGCCGGCGTTGGTCGAATAGCCATCGAGGCGAATTTTCGCCAGCGCCGCCAGGAGATCGTCGCGCCGGTAAAGGGTATGCGGCGTGAAGCGCTGCAGTTCCTCGGGCAACGCCTGCAACGCCTCCGGCGGCTGCACCGAGAGCAGCACCTTGCCGGTTGCGACGCAATGCGCGGGCGTGCGCTGACCGATGCGCGAGTAGGCGCGAACCGGCTGGGTGCTCTCGACATTGTGGATCGACACCACCTCGCACGAGGCCATGTCGAGGATCGACAGATGCGCCGTCTCGTCGACTTCGGCGACCAGGCGCTGCATCACCGGCGTGGCGATCTGCGCGACGTCGAGGCGGCTGATGATCATCGCCCCCAGTTCCCACAGCCGCGTCGTGACGGTGTAGCGCTGCTCGACCTGGGTGACGTAGCCACGGCTCGACAGGGTTTGCAGCAGGCGGTGTACGTTGCTCTTGGACAGGCCGAGCTTCGTAGCCAGCTCGGTGACGCCGAGCGGCGCCCCGCTGGAGGCCAGGGCCTCCAGCACCGTCAGTGCCTTGACGACCGTCGTATCCATCAGTCGAGCGTGATGTTGAGCGCGCGGACCAGCGGCTCCCAGAGGGCGCGGTCCTTCGCCATGTACTTGTCGGCCGAACCCGGCTCCTGCGGGCCGGGGATCACGATCGCCAGCGGCTCGAAGCGAGCCTGAAGGACGCCCGAGGCCAGGATCTTGTTGATCGCGACCTCGATGCGCGCGACCACCGGCGCCGGCGTGGCCTTCGGTACGGCCAATGCGTACCAGCCCAGCGCCTCGAACCCCGGATAGCCGCTCTCGGCGACAGTCGGGATCGACGGATCGACGGCGAGGCGCTTGGCGCTGGTGATGGCGAGCGGCACCACCGTCTTCTGCGCGATGTGCGGCAACGCGCCGGAGACCACTTCCGAAAACATCTGAACTTCGTCGGCCAACAGGGCGCGCATCGCGCCGGCGCTGCCCGGGTATGGGATATGCGTGATCTTGATGCCGGCTTGCTGGGCGAACAGTTCCGCCGCGAGATGCAGAGAGGAACCCAGGCCCGACGAGGAATAGTTCACCTTGCCCGGATGGGCCTTCGCGTAGGCCACGAACTCCGACAGCGTCTTCGCGGGGAACTTCGGGTTGACGATGAACACCACCGGGAC
>JAKFVZ010000360.1 GCA_021732965.1 Reyranella sp. | reverse complement strand
GTGGGGCTGAAGCCGCTGCCCCATCGCGTCCTCAAGTTCGATGTCCAGGGAAGGCGCGTGCGGTGACGACGCCCATCGCGAACGACGCCACGCCGGCCGAGCGCCGCGCCGCCCTGGCGCTGGTGTCGCCGGCCTGGCTGATGTTCGTCGTGCTGCTGGCCGGACCGACCCTGGCCGTGTTCGTCCTGTCGCTCACCGACTGGCAGCTCGGCGCGCCGACGATGAATTTCATCGGCCTCGGCAACTACGAGCAGCTCTTCGCCGACCGGGTGTTCTGGAAGTCGTTCAGCAATACCGTCGTCTACTGTCTCGTCACCGTGCCGGGCTCGGTGTTCCTAGGGCTGGGTCTCGCGCTGCTGATCGAGGGCGCCACCTTCGGCCGAGGCTTCTACCGCGCGGCCTACTTCCTGCCGGTGACCTCGACGCTGATCGCCATGGCGGTGGTCTGGGAATTCCTGCTGCATCCCAGCGTCGGCCTGATCAACATGGTGCTGGAACAGGTCGGCATCCAGGGCGGCGACTGGCTGAAGAACCCGAACCGCGCCCTGTTCACCCTGGCCGGCATCGGCATCTGGCAGTCGGCCGGCCTCAACATGGTCCTGTTCATGGCCGGGCTGAAATCGATCCCCGCCGACCTGTACGAGGCCGCAGAGATCGATGGCGCCGCGTCGGCCTGGGAACGCTTCCGCTGCGTCACCTGGCCGATGCTGGGACCGGCGACCCTGTTCGTCACCGTCGTGTCGGGCATCCGCTCGTTCCAGGTCTTCGACACGGTCGAGGTGCTGACCAAGGGCGGGCCGAACAAGGCGACCGAGGTGCTGCTCTATACGATGTACACCGAGGCCTTCAATTTCTTCCGGACCGGCTACGGCGCGGCGATCACGGTGGTCTTTCTCGTCGTGGTTCTGGCGCTGACGCTGCTGCAGGTGAAGGCCGGCGAGAAGAGGACGCACTACGGATGAGGCGCCTCGCATGAAACCCGGCGGCTCGATCCTGGGCCATGTGCTGCGTCACCTCCTGCTGATCGCCGGGCTGGTGATCATGCTGACGCCGTTCGTCTGGATGATCTCGACGTCGCTGAAGCCACCCAACGAGATCTTCTCGACCAAGCTCAGCCTGCTCCCGAACAACTGGGCGGCGGCGGAAAATTATACCAAGGCCTTCACCAAGGTGCCGCTGCTGCGCTACCTGCTGAACGGCGTGATCGTGACCGGCGGCATCTTCCTGCTGCAGCTGATCGTGTCCCTGCCTGCCGCCTACGCGCTGGCCAAGCTGCGCTTCCGCGGCCGCGACATCCTGTTCACCATGGTGCTGATCGGGCTGATGATCCCGGCCCAGGCGCCGGCAATTCCCCGTTACGTCATGCTGTATGAAGTCGGCCTGCTCGACAGCTATGCCGCCCTCATCATCCCGTTCGTCTTTTCGGCCTTCGGCATCTTCCTGATGCGGCAGTTCTTCAAGACCGTGCCGGACGACCTGATGCATGCGGCGCGGATCGACGGGCTGGGCGAGTTCGAGATCCTGTGGCGCATCATGCTGCCGCTCGCCATGCCCGCCATGCTGGCCTTCGGGGTCATTTCCGTCGTCTCGCACTGGAACGATTTCTTCTGGCCGCTGATCGTCATACAGACCGGCGACCTTGCCACGCCCCCCCTCGGTACGCTCTTCTTCCGCAACGAGGAGGCCGGCAGCGACTTCGGCCCCCTGATGGCCGGCACGGTCGTCATCACCGCACCGCTCGTCCTGCTGTTCCTCGCCGCCCAGCGGCGCTTCATCGAGGGAGTTACGCTGAGCGGCATGAAGGGGTGAAAGGAAACGGCAACATAGCCGTGTGATGAGAGGAAACGTTCAACGAAGGGAGAGATCATGCGCAAACTCTTGGGGATGGCGGCGCTTGCCGCCGCATTTGTCGCGGGCCCGATGATGGGTCCGGTGGCGGCACAGACCGAAATCACCGTCCAGTACGCGATCCCCGACATCTTCAAGGATGTCCAGGAGGAGGTCGCCAAGCAGTTCATGGCGGCGAACCCGAACATCAAGGTGAAGTTCACCCAGCCGACCAAGGAGTACGAGGACGCGACGCAGCAGGTGCTGCGCAACGCCGTCACCGGCCAGCTCCCCGACGTCACGTTCCAGGGCCTCAACCGCCAGCGCATCCTGGCCGACCGCGGCATCGCCCAGCCGCTCGACCCGTTCATCGCCGCCGAGAAGGACTGGGCCAAGGCCGGCTATGACGGCGCGCTGCTGACGCTGGGCCAGGTCAAGGGCAAGCAGTACGGCATGGGCTTCTCGCTCTCGACGCCGATCATCTATTTCAACGCCGACCTCGTTAAGAAGGCCGGCGGCGATCCCGACAACTTCCCCAAGACCTGGGAAGGCATCTTCGCGCTGGCGAAGAAGATCAACGATCCGGCCAACAAGATCGCCGGCTTCCACTTCGACTGGGACATCACCGGTAACTGGATGTGGCAGGCCCTCGTCTTCTCCAACGGCGGCACGATGCTGACCGCGGACGAGAAGAAGGTGGCCTTCGACCAGCCGCCCGGCCAGAAGGCGATCGAGACGCTGCGTCTCATGATCACCGACGGCGGCATGCGCGACGTGAGCCAGGCGACCGCGCTGCAGGACTTCGTCGCGGGCCGTCTCGGCATCTGGGCGCACTCGACCTCGCGCCTCGGCGGCGTCACCAAGCAGGCGCAGGGCGTGTTCCCGCTGCGCACCGCGACCTTCCCGCTGGGCGCCGGCGCCGACTCGCGCCTGCCGGCCGGCGGCAACGTCGCCATGATGCTGGCCAAGGACCCGGCCAAGCAGAAGGCCGCCTGGGAATACATCAAGTTCGCCACCGGCCCGGTCGGCGCCACGATCATGGTCAAGGGCACGGGCTACTTCCCGGCAAATGCCATCCCGGCCAAGGACCCGAAGATGCTGGGCGATTTCTACGCCCAGAACCCCAACCACCGCGTCGCCATCGGCCAGCTCCCGAGCATGACCGCCTGGTACGCCTTTCCGGGTGAAAACGGCCTTAAGATCACCGACGTGATCAAGGACCATCTGCAGACGGTCGTGAACGGCAGCGCCAAGCCCGCCGACGCGCTGAAGAAGATGACCTCGGACACGCAGGCGCTGCTGCCGAAATAACGCCAGACGAACGTGCGGGCGGAGCGGGATCCCCTGCTCCGCCTGTCATGTCAGAGGAACGACGTGCAAAAATTCATTCACATCACCGACACCCATTTCGTGCCGCCGGGCAATCTGCTCTACGGCCTGAACCCGATCGACCGGCTGGCGCTCTGCGTCGCCGACGTGAACCGCAACCACCCCGATGCCGCCTTCGCCATCGTCACCGGCGACCTCGCCCACAAGGGTGAGATGGAAGCCTACGCCGCGCTGAAGCGTGAGTTCGACAAGCTGGTGATCCCGTATCACCTGCTGGTGGGCAACCACGACGATCGCGACAATTTCCGAACGACCTTCCCGCAGGCGAAGTTCGACGAGAACGGCTTCGTGCAATACACGATCGACATGGGCGAGGGCGTGACAGGCATCTGCCTCGACACCAACGAGCCCGGCAAGCCGTGGGGCACCTTCTGCGAGAAGCGCGGCGCCTGGCTGAAAGCGACGCTCGACCGGTTGGGCGACAGGCCGGTGATGATCTTCATCCACCACCCGCCCTTCAAGGTGCGACTGAAGCGCATGGACGACATCTCGCTGCTCGACCCGCAGCATTTCATCAAGGCGATCGAGGGCCGGCGGAACATCCGCCACATGTT
>JAKFVZ010000308.1 GCA_021732965.1 Reyranella sp. | reverse complement strand
GTGGTGGATCGTTCACTAGCGGTGGATGGACCGGCAGTCGAAGACCCACCTCACCCTCCCCGCGCTCCGCGCGGGTCCCCTCCCTCTCCCCCCGCTTCGCGGGCGGAGAGGGCGTAGTCGCGGGAAACTCGGGCGACCTCACTCGTCCAGCGCGTCTTCCAGCGTGCGCAGGCCGGGGCGCTTGGCGGAGACCAGCACGGCCATGTTGCCGGGCTTGTGCTGGTTCTTCCACATCTTGGTGTGGGCCTTGGGAATGTCGGACCACTCGAAGACTTCGCTCATGCACGGATCGATGCGGCGCTCGATCACGAGCTGGTTGGCCTGGCTGGCCTGCAGCAGGTTGGCGAAGTGGCTGCCCTGGATGCGCTTCTGGCGCATCCACACGAAGCGCGCGTCCATCGTCAGGTTGAAGCCGGTCGTGCCGGCGCAGAACACCACCATGCCGCCGCGCTTCACGATGAAGCACGAGACCGGGAAGGTCTGCTCGCCGGGATGCTCGAACACGAAGTCGACGTCGTTGCCCTTGCCGGTGTGCTCCCAGATCGCGCCGCCGAACTTGCGGCACTTCTTCATGTACTCGGCGTAGCCCGCCTGGTCGTCGACGTCGGGAAGCTGGCCCCAGCAGTCGAAATCGTTGCGGTTGATGACGCCGCGCGCGCCCAGCGACATCACGAAGTCCTTCTTCGACGGATCGGAGATCACGCCGATCGCGTTGGCGCCGGCCGTCGCGATGAGCTGGATCGCCATCGAGCCGAGGCCGCCCGCCGCGCCCCACACCAGCACGTTGTGGCCGGGCCGCAGGATGTGCGGGCGATGGCCGAACAGCATGCGATAGGCCGTGGCGAGGGTGAGCGTGTAGGAGGCGCTCTCCTCCCAGCTGAGATGCTGCGGGCGCTTCATGAGCTGGCGCGCCTGCACCTTGCAGAACTGCGCGAACGAGCCGTCCGGCGTCTCGTAGCCCCAGATGCGCTGGCTGGTGGAGAACATCGGGTCGCCGCCGTTGCACTCCTCGTCGTCGCCATCGTCCTGGTTACAGTGGATGACGACCTCGTCACCGACCTTCCAGCGCTTCACCTTGGCGCCGACCGCCCAGACGATGCCCGAGGCATCGGAACCCGCGATGTGGAACGCCTGCTTGTGCACGTCGAACGGCGAGATCGGCAGGCCGAGGCCCGCCCAGATGCCGTTGTAGTTCACGCCCGCCGCCATCACGAGAACGAGCACCTCGTCCTCGCCGATCGCATGCGTCGGCACCACTTCGAGCTGCATGGACTGTTCGGGCGGACCATGACGGTCGCGCCGGATGACCCAGGCGTACATGTTTTTCGGAACATGCCCGAGCGGCGGAATCTCACCGACCTCGTAGAGATCCTTCTTCGGCTGGTTGGCCGTGGGATGAGGGCGAGCCGCGAAAGCGACGACGGACATGGCAAATCCTCCTGCGTTGCAGCGAAACTATTGCTGCGAACGCGAGAGTGCAATGCACAAAATACGATTCGGAACGATTGGCATGGGGGAAAAACAACAAAATTACCCACGCCCTGCGGAAATAGCGCGTTGCCGAGGCGCAAAAGTCGAGGCAGGCTTGCCAGGTAAACGAGCGTTTACCAAGCAGCTCGAGTTTAGGGAGAAGGCGCCATGAAGCTCATGTGGTTCCACCTGATGCCGTACACGGAGCTTCCGGACGACTTCAATCAGAAGCATCCGTCCGTCTGGGTCGACATCCATTCGTCGCTGTTCGATCCCAGGCGCGCGCACCACATGTACAACGACTTCATGGACGAGCTCGAATACGCCGCAGAGCTCGGCTACGACGCGGTCTGCGTGAACGAGCATCATTCCAACGGCTACGGCCTGATGCCCTCGCCCAACCTGATCGCCTCCTCGCTCGCCCGTCGCACCACCGACACCGCGCTCTGCGTCATGGGCAATTCGCTGGCGCTCTACAATCCGCCCACGCGCGTCGCCGAAGAGTTCGCGATGATCGACTGCATCTCGGGCGGCCGGCTGATCGCAGGCTTCCCGGTCGGCTCTCCGATGGATACCTGCTACGCCTACGGCCAGAATCCGAGCCTGCTGCGCGAGCGCTATCTTGAGGCGCACGATCTGGTGAAACGCGCCTGGACCGAGAAGGACACCTTCGCCTTCAACGGCCGCTACAACCAGCAGCGCTACGTCAACATCTGGCCGCGTCCGATCCAGAACGATCCGCACCCGCCGATCTGGATCCCGGGCGGCGGCTCGGTCGAGACGTGGCGGTGGTGCGCGGAGATGGACTACGTCTACTGCTATCTTTCGTACTACGGCTACAAGGCCGGCCTCACGACGATGCAGGGCTTCTGGAACGAGATGGAGAAGCTCGGCAAGGACCGCAATCCCTACCGCGCCGGCTTCCTGCAGTTCGTCGGCGTCGCCGAGAGCCGCCAGCAGGCACTCGACCTCTACACCGAGCCGGCCGAATACTTCTACGGCCGCTGCCTGCACGTCGATGCGCGCTTCGCGACGCCGCCCGGCTACACAACGGAAGCCACCCAGCGCGCCGGCATCCAGAGCATGGTGAGCAAGGCGGCCAACACGGCGAGCTATTCGAGCAAGCTCAGCCTCAAGGCCACCAACATGAAGGACATCGTCGACGGCGGGTACGTCATCATCGGCTCGCCCGACGAGGTGGTCGAACAGATCCGCCACGTCGCCACCAGCCTGAACGTCGGCCATCTCATGCTGCTGCTGCAGTACGGCAACATGAGCAAGGACACGACCAAGTACAACACGCGCCTGTTCGCCGAGAAGGTGATGCCGAAGGTGAAGGACCTGTTCGGCGAGTGGGAGGACAAGTGGTGGCCCAAGCCGATGGAAAAGGGCCAGCGCGCCGCCGTCCCCGCCTTCCGTCCCCACACCGCCGCCGCGGAGTAGCCTCGTGTCCCAACCTGCGTCCATGACCGTCGAGGTCAACGGCCATCCCTGCCGGGTCTGGACCAAGGGCAAAGGCCCGAAGGTCGGCTTCCTCGCCGGTCTGGGCGGCCTGCCGCGGTGGGTCCCCTTCCTCGACCGGCTGGCCGAGAGCCGGACGGTCGTCGCCCCGTCCCTGCCCGGCTATCCCGGCGCGACCGGCCACACCGAACTGGACACGCACCTCGACTGGGTGCTGGCGGTGCGCCAGATCGTCGACAAGGCGGGCCTCGCCGGCGCTGACCTCGTGGGGGCCTCGGTCGGCGGCGCCTTCGCGGCCGAGATGGCGGCGATCTTCCCCGACCATGTCGGCAAGCTCGCGCTGATCGCCCCCTTCGGCCTCTTCGACGACCGGGAGCCAGCGGCGGATCCCTGGGCGCAACGCAAGGATGTGCTACCGGGCCTGATGTGCGCCGAGGCCGCGACCTGGAACGATCTCGTTGCCGCCCCCGAAGGCGCCAATTCGGTGGAATGGCCGATCGAGATGACCCGGGCCTCGGAAGCCGCCGCCCGCGCCTTCTGGCCTTTGGGCAACACGAAACTGGAGAAACGGCTGGGCCTGATCGAGGCACCGACCCTGATCCTGTGGGGTGAGCGCGACGGCGTGCTGCCGCCGAGCTACGCGGCCCGGTTCGCCAAGGGCATTAACGGCTCCACGCGGGTCGAAACCATCGCCAATGCCGGCCATCTGGCCTATCTCGACCAGCCCGACGCCGTCGCGAACGCCGTGCTGAAGCATTTTGCCTGAGGGCCTCACGCCCTTGGTGGTTGCTTCGCCGGTTCGGATCGCTATTGTCCGGCGCGTTAGGGGTTTGCGAGGTAC
>JAKFVZ010000305.1 GCA_021732965.1 Reyranella sp. | reverse complement strand
CTCCAGGCCGGTCTTGCCCCAGAGCTTCAGCTCCTGCTGCACGCCGATCCGGCGTTCGCCGACGCCGCGTTGCGCATTGACGCCCCAGGCCTCGAACTTGACGAACGGGTCGGGCTGCGCACCGGCAGCGCCGATGGCCTGGCGCGCCGCCTCGGCGTCATAAGCCGCCGCGACGAGTTCTGGACTCAGCCGCCTCGCCAGCGCGACGACGCTGTCGGAGGTCGCACCGGGAGGCGAAGCCTTGTCCGCGGCGGCCGGAGACAGCCACGGCAGAACCGTGACTGCTCCGAGCAGCGCGAGCCGGGTGATTCGGCCCGCGCGTTTCACGGCAGCGCCTTGAAGACCAGACGGCTTTCCAGCGAGTCGGCCTCGCCCTGGACTTTGGCGCCGAGCGACAGCCGCCAGCCACCCTCCATGATCAGGTTGACCTTGAAGCGATAGACGCCGGGCTCGGTGCTCGGCATCGGCTCGATCGCGGTCTTCATCGTCTCCATGCCATCGGGCTCCATGTCGAGCCGGGTCGCGAAGATCACGGCGTCGGGCACGGGCTTACCGTCGGATTTGCGGATCAGGCGGACGGCGACGATGCCCTCGCCTTTTTTCGTCTCCTTCTCGACGAGCTGGAAGTCGTAGTCCTTGATGTCGGCATGAGCTGCGGTCGTGCCTATGCTCAGGGCGAGCACGACCAGTGCCGCCGGGCGGGCACATAAAAGCGTATTGAACATGTCAGTTGATCTCCAGATTCCATGAGTCCGCGCCATTCGATTGGCCAGCGGATTGCACTGCGGGCCGACGGCAGCGCATCATCCGGATCGACCGGACGGTCTGCACGGCGTCAGCCGTTCATGGAATCAGGAACGGGGAGGTCGCGCGGGGGGGCTCGGCTGGAATTCCGGCAGGGCACGGTCATCAGACCTGTCGGCAAGCTCGGCAGCTTCGTAAGTGATGGTATCCGCCGTCACAGCCTGAGGAGCGACGAAGACGCTCGCAACTGCACAAAATGCCGCGAAGGGACAAGTAGCACGGGTGTCGGCGCTGCCGCTTTGATCCGCCGCCGTTTCCGACTGAGCCATCGTGGCGCAATCAGAAACACGCGAGGTTGCCATTGCAGCCGGGGTCCAGCCGCCCACGATCAAGCCGGCGATAATCGCAGCTCGGAGCAGGACACGAAGGAAACCCGAAAACGGCATTTTTCAACACTCACACAGTGGGTTAGTCGGGACAAGAGCTTGGGCTAGGTTATGACGCGAAAGTGACTCGTAACGCAGTCTTGTGCGGCGCGGGTTGGCCGCTGGATCGGAGCCATAGCGCGGCTCAGATCCGCACCAGGCGCAGCCGGAGGGCGTTGGCAATGACACTGACCGAGGATAGCGCCATCGCCGCAGCAGCGATGATCGGCGAAAGCAGGATTCCAAAAATCGGGAAGAGCACGCCCGCCGCGACAGGAACTCCGAGCGCATTGTAGATGAAGGCCCAGAACAGGTTTTGGCGGATATTGCGCATCGTCGCCTGCGACAAGCGACGCGCCCGGACAATGCCGGTGAGGTCGCCCTTGAGCAGCGTGATGCCGGCGCTTTCGATAGCGACGTCGGTGCCTGTGCCCATGGCGATCCCGACATCTGCGGCGGCGAGCGCTGGGGCGTCGTTAACCCCGTCTCCTGCCATGGCGACCACGCGGCCAGCGGCTTTGTAGCGATTAACGACGGCGCTCTTCTCTTCCGGCAGCACCTCGGCCTCGACGTCCGCAATACCCAGTCGGCGCGCGACAGCTTCTGCGGTCGTCCGGTTGTCGCCGGTGAGCATGATCACGCGAATCCCTTCGGCCTTGAGGGCCGCCAGCGCTTCAGGGGTTGACGCCTTAACAGGGTCGGCAATCGCTATGGCGCCAGCCGCGCGACCGTCGATGCCGACGAAAATCGCAGTTGCGCCTTCGCGCCTCAGGTCATCTGCCGCTTGGGACAGTGTCGCAACATCCACCCCTTGCTCGGACAAGAACTTGGCGTTGCCGATCACCACGGGGCGGTTGTCGACCGTGCCCAGCGCACCCTTGCCGGTCGGCGAGTCGAAATCGACGGGGTCCGCTAATGTCAAGCCGCGCTTGGTTGCCGCGCCTACGATGGCTGTCGCCAGCGGATGCTCGCTTGCTCGTTCAACGCTTGCCGCGAAGCGCAAGATCTCCTCTTCGTCGAAGCCCGTCGCCGGAACGACTGCCGTCACCGCGGGCTTTCCCTCAGTCAGGGTGCCAGTCTTGTCGATGACGAGCGTGTCGACCTTTTCCATGCGCTCCAGCGCCTCGGCGTTTTTGATCAGCACGCCGAGCTGGGCGCCGCGCCCGACCCCGACCATGATCGACATCGGCGTCGCAAGACCAAGCGCGCAGGGGCAGGCGATGATCAGGACGGCGACCGCGGCGATCAAGGCAAACGACAGGCGCGGCTCAGGGCCCAAGACGAACCAGGCCAGGAAGGCGACGGCGGCAATCAAGATGACCGCGGGCACGAACCAGCCCGCCACCTCGTCGGCCAGTCTCTGGATCGGGGCGCGCGAGCGCTGCGCTTCGGCCACCATCTGGACGATGCGAGCAAGCATCGTGTCGCTCCCGACCTTCTCGGCGCGCATAATGAAGCTGCCGGTCTGGTTCAGGGTGCCCGCGATCACCTTAGCGCCGGGCTCCTTCGTGACCGGCATCGACTCGCCCGTCACAAGGGATTCATCGACGGAACACCGCCCTTCCAGGACCTCGCCATCGACTGGCACTTTCTCGCCGGGACGGACCCTGAGTCGATCCCCTGCGCCAACCGTGTCGAGCGCGATCTCCTCGTCGGTTCCGTCTTTGCGGATGCGCCGCGCCGTCTTGGGCGCGAGATCGAGCAGCGCTCGGATGGCGCCGGACGTCTGCTCGCGCGCCCGCAGCTCTAGAACCTGGCCGAGGAGAACGAGGACAGTGATCACGGCGGCGGCCTCGAAATAGGCTGGGATGCCGCCATCGGCGCCGCGCAAGGCGATTGGGAAGATGCCGGGCGCGACGGTTGCCACGGCGCTGTAGGCCCATGCGGCCCCGACGCCGAGCGCAATCAAAGTAAACATGTTGAGGCTGCGCACGACGACCGATTGCCAGCCCCGAACGAAGAAGGGCCAGCCGGCCCAGAGCACTACGGGCGTGGCGAAGGCGAGCTGTAGCCAGTTCGAAGTTTGTTGGCCGATGAGCGAGGTCAACCCGGTGAGGTCCCCGCCCATCGAGAGGATCACGATGGGGACCGTCAGCGCCGTGCCGATCCAGAACCGGCGGGTCATGTCGACGAGTTCGGGGTTTTGCCCCGCTTCCGCCGTGACGAGGATGGGCTCGAGGCTCATGCCGCAGATCGGACAGGAGCCAGGCCCGATTTGCCGGATCTGCGGGTGCATCGGGCAGGTGTAGGCCGCGCCCTCGATCACGAGGGTGTCGGTCTTCAT
Source organism: Reyranella sp. (assembly GCA_021732965.1). Lineage (GTDB taxonomy): Bacteria > Pseudomonadota > Alphaproteobacteria > Reyranellales > Reyranellaceae > Reyranella. Next base: position 320 of record JAKFVZ010000305.1, on the reverse strand, counting down.
CTCGGTCGCCGAAGAGGAATAGCGCGCGGGGTCCTGCTCGAACTGGTCTCGGCATCGCGCGGAGCAGAAATAGAAAGAATGTCCGCCATGTTGCGTCCGGAACGACGCAATATGCGGGTCCACCATCATGCCGCAGACCGGGTCCGTAACATGATGCGCGGCAGCAGAGCCCTCAGGATGCATCTTCACGGGAGGGTCGGATGGATCATTTGGCGGCCCATGACCGGACGCGCTTTGGCTATGACAGGCGTGTGGCTCGGTTCGACTATGAAACATCGCGAATTCCTCGATCGCTTCGGGCCGACACGCGCTGCCTAATC
>JAKFVZ010000369.1 GCA_021732965.1 Reyranella sp. | reverse complement strand
CGGCTTGCCGGTATGTTCGACGTACATCTGGTTCAGCCGCGAACGGGTCGCGAGGATTTCCCGCGCGTGGATCTCGATGTCCGTCGCCTGGCCCTGGGCACCGCCGGACGGCTGGTGGATCATGATACGGGCGTTCGGGAGCGCGAAGCGCTTGCCCTTCTCGCCCGCCGTCAGCAGCAGCGAGCCCATCGACGCCGCCTGGCCGTAGACCAGGGTCGAGATGTGCGGCCGGATGTAGCGCATGGTGTCGTAGATCGCCATGCCGGACGTCACCACGCCGCCGGGCGAGTTGATGTAGAACGAGATGTACTTCGTCGGGTTCTAGGCCTCGAGATAAAGCAGCTGGGCGCAGAGCACGCCCGCCACGTGATCCTCGACCGGACCGTTGAGGAAGACGATCCGTTCCTTCAGCAGCCTCGACCAGATGTCGTAGCCGCGTTCGCCGCGCGCCGATTGCTCGACCACCATCGGGACGTAGTAGTTGTTATGAACTTCCAGCGGATCGCGGTCGCGAATCATCGCGGTGGACCTCTCGAGTGACGTTGGTTCAGAAAGTGGCAGCGCCGGGGGCCCTGTTCAAGGCCGCCGGCTGAAGATCAGCTCTCTGCCTTTTCCGCGCCCTCTTCTTCCTGCTCGGCCTCACGGGCAGCCTTGAGCAGTTCCTCCGGGGTAACCGGCTTGTCGGTGACCTTGGCCAGCTCCAGGATGAAGTCGACGGTCTTCTCCTCGAAGATCGGCGCCCGGAGCTGGTCCTTCATCTCGGCGTTCTTGCTGTAGAACTCGAGCACCTGGCGCTCCTGGCCCTGGTAGCGCATGGCTTCGCGCATGACCGCCTGGTTGAGCTCTTCCGGCGTGACGTCGATGTTGTTGGAGCGGCCGACATCGGCCAGCAACAGGCCGAGGCGGACACGGCGCTCGGCGATCTCGCGATACTCCTTGCGCATCTTCTCTTCGTCGTCCTCGACCTTCTGGCCGTTCTTCTTCGCTTCTTCGATGCGCTGCCAGATGGCGTTGAACTCGCCTTCGACGAGCCCTTCCGGCACGGCAAACTTCTGGGTGTCGGCGAGCTTGTCGAGGAGCTGACGCTTGATCATGCCGCGCGAAATCTGCGTGTAATCCTGGCCGATCCGCTCGCCCACCGCCTTGCGCATGGCCTCGAGGTTTTCGAAGTTGTTCTTCTTCGCCAGCTCGTCGTCGACCGGCTTGTCGACGAATTCCAGCACTTCCTTGATAGTGCACTTGAAGACGGCATCCTTGCCGGCGAGTTCGGCCGCGCCGTACTCGGCCGGGAAGGTCACCTTCACGTCGACAGGCTTGCCAACCTCGGCGCCGACCAGCTGGTCCTCGAAGCCCGGGATGAACGAGCCCGAACCCAGCTCCAGCACATAGTCCTGCGCCGCGCCGCCCGGAAACTCCACGCCGCCGACCGAGCCGACGAAGTCGACCTTGATGGCATCACCCTTCTGCGCCGGACGCGGCGGATCGACGGGCTTCTGCTCGCGGTTGGCCTTGCCGATGCGCTCCAGCGCCTCGTCGATGTCCTTCTCCGGCACTTCGGCCTTGAGACGCTCGAGCTCGATGCCCGAGAAGTCGAGCTTGCCGATCTCCGGCAGCACTTCAACCACGACCTCGAATTCGACGTCCTTGCCCTCTTCGAGCTGCTTCAGGTCGACGCGCGGCTGCAGCGCGGGCCTGAGGCCGCGATCCTCGATCGCCTTCGCGGTGCTGGTGTTGACGGCCGCCTCGACGGCTTCGCCGAACAGCGCCTGGCCGTACTGCTTCTTGAGCAGGCCGACCGGCACCTTGCCCGGGCGGAATCCCGGAAGCGCCGCGGTCTTGGCCATTTCGGCGAGGCGCTCGTCGATCTTCGCCGTGAGGTCGCCGACGGGGACGACGATCTTGAACTGGTGCTTCAGGCCTTCGGCCGAGAGTTCCGTAACTTGCATTGTCTCACTTCCATTTCCTGGTGCGGGCGGAGGGACTTGAACCCCCACGCCTTGCGGCACGAGAACCTAAATCTCGCGTGTCTACCAATTCCACCACGCCCGCCCGAAGCCTGCCCAAACGACGTCCTGAGCCATCGGGGCGTGCCGCGAAGGCCGAATCGCGGGCCTCTTAGCCCGACCCCGCCGAACGGTCAATTAAAGGACGACAACGACTGCAGAGCATGCGGCAGGAGCGCCGGCAAATCCTCGGCGATCAGTCCCGGGCGACCGAACAGGTGCGCACATTCGCCGTGCAGCCACGCGGCCGCAGCCGCCGCCGCGAAGGGAGTGAGACCCTGCGCCAGCAACCCGCCGACCAATCCGGCGAGCACGTCGCCGGAGCCCGCGGTGGCCAACGCGGGCGAAGCATGCGTGTTCACGATCGCGCGCCCGTCGGGCGTGGCGATCACCGTATCGGGCCCCTTCAGCAGGATCGTCGCACCGCTGCGCGCCGCCGCGCGCCTCACCCGCCCGAGCTTGTCGCTCATTCCACCGAGATCGGGAAAGAGCCTGCGGAACTCACCCTCATGCGGCGTGAGCAACGTCGGCGCCGAGATGCTGCGGAACAGCAGCGCAGGATCCGCGGCGAAGACGGTGATGGCATCGGTATCGAGGACGACCTGTCGCCGTGCCGCCAGCGCGGCAAGCACCGCCTCCCGCGTGCGATCCACGACGCCCGATCCGGGACCGATCAGGAGGGCATTGCGCCGCTCGTCGGCGAGCAGATGCGCGAACATGGCGCCGTCATCGGCCTCGGCCACGAGATTGCCGGGCTCGGCCGCCTGGAAAACCGCCAGCGTCGAGCGCAGGGACGCGATCGTGACCAGCCCTGCGCCGATGCGCCGGCCGGCCAGGGCCGCGAGACGCGCCGCCCCCGTGGCGTGGGCACCGGCCAGGATCGTGAGATGGCCGCGCGCGTACTTGTGGTCGGCAATGTCGTTCCGCCGCAGAAGATGTGCCCACAGGGCCGGCGTGTTCAGCCAGGCGCGCGGATCGATCGCGGCCACGGCCTGCGCCGGGATACCGATATCCACGATGCTCAGGCGGCCGCAGCGGCGCAATCCCTCGACGGAGTAATGGCCGGGCTTGGCGCGAAAGAACGATACGGTCGTTTCCGCCCTGAAGGCCCGGCCCATGATTTCCCCGGTGTCGCCGTGCAGGCCGGTCGGCACGTCCACCGCGACGACGGGCAACCGCCGCTCGGTAACCAGGTCGATGGCCGCGACGATTTCACCGTCGAGCGGTCGGCTGAGTCCGGCACCGAAAATCGCGTCGACGACCAGCGGCGCCTCGTCGAGCCGGGCGCTCGACCAGGCATCGATCGCGCCCTGCCACCTGTCGGCGGCCCAGGCGGCGTCGCCCCTGAGCGCCTCTCTTTCCCCGAAGAGAACGAGGCGCACGGGCCACCCTGCCGCCCGCAGATGCCGCGCGGCGACAAAGCCGTCGCCACCATTATTGCCCGGTCCGCAGAGAACGAGGACGGGGCGGCGCGCATGACGCTGCATGGCCGCGACGGCCACCGCCTTTCCCGCCCTTTCCATGAGATCGCGCGCCGGCACACCGCTTTCGACGGCGAAGGCATCGGCCCGCGCCATCTGTGCGCAGGTCAGGAGAGCGAGTTCGTCCCGGGGAAGAAGGTAGCGAAAGTCATTCATGGGAGACTTGCAACGTGGGCGATTGGGGCGGCCGACCGGATTTGAACCGGCGACATCCAGAACCACAATCTGGCGCTCTAACCAACTGAGCTACGGCCGCCATCGTGGATCGCTCCCGACGAAGCGGCGCCTTCCTACGCTCCGG
>JAKFVZ010000530.1 GCA_021732965.1 Reyranella sp. | reverse complement strand
CTCATGCGGCGACCTGCGACAGCGGCGCGCGGCGGCAGCGCGAAAGATGGCCGGGCGCCACCTCGACCAGCGGCGGCGGCGCGGCGAGGCATTCGGGCTCGACGAAGGGACAGCGCGCGGCGAAGCTGCAGCCGGCGGGCGGCCGCGTCATGTCGGGCACGCGGCCCTCGATCGAGGGCAGGCGCTCGCGCTTCTCGTCGAGGCGCGGGATCGAGCCCAGCAGGCCCACCGTGTAGGGATGCTCCGGCCGGGCGAAGAGATCGCGCACGGCCGCGCGCTCGACGATCTGGCCGGCGTACATCACGGCCACGTCGTCGGCCATTTCCGCGACCACGCCGAGATCGTGCGTGATCAGGATGATGGCCGTGCCGGTGTCGCGTCGCAGGCCGCGCATCAGGTCGAGGATCTGCGCCTGGATGGTGACGTCGAGCGCCGTGGTCGGCTCGTCGGCGATCAGGAGCTGCGGCCCGCAGGCCAGCGCCATGGCGATCATGGCGCGCTGGCGCATGCCGCCGGAAAGCTTGTGGGGATAGTCGTCGACACGCTTCTCCGGCGAGGAGATGCGCACCAGTTTCAGCACCTCGATGGCGCGCGCCCGCGCCGCCGTCTTGTCGAGCCCCTGGTGCCGCTGGATCGCTTCGATGATCTGGTCGCCGATCGTGTAGGCCGGGTTGAGCGACGTCATCGGCTCCTGGAAGATCATCGCCAGCCGGGCGCCGCGCAGGTCGCGGATCAGGTGCGCATCCAGGGTGAGCAGGTCGCGCCCTTCGAACACCACCTGCCCGCCGACCCGGGAATTCTCCGGCGGCAACAGGCCCATGATGGCCAGTGACGTAACGCTCTTGCCGCAACCCGACTCGCCCACGAGGCCCAGCGTCCGGCCGCGCCCCAGCGCGAGATCGAGACCGTCGACCGCATGGACGACACCGTCGTCCGTCGCGAAATCGACCTTGAGCCCGCGGAGTTCCAGGAGCGATTCAGTCATTGAAGCGAGGTCATGGTTTTCCTCCCCATTCAAATGGGGAGGTGGCCCGCAGGGCCGGAGGGGTCATCCTCTTTGGCACGTCGAATGTGACCCCTCCGTCGGCGTGTTACGCCGACACCTCCCCATTTGAATGGGGAGGAGAAGGAGGGGCATTTTTCATCATCGCCCGGCCGCGTAGCCTTGCATGCCGCGCGGATTGGCGGCGGCCTTGCGCCACGGATCGTCGCGCGTCGCGGCGGTGAGGCGCCCTTCCGACCATTCGTCGTTCACCTCGACCTCGTGGCCGCGCTTCTTCAGCTCGGTCACGGTGTCCTTGGGGATGCGGCCCTCCAGCACCAGCACGCCCGGCCGGGCGGTGCGCGGCCAGAAGGAGGAGGGGAAGTGCTCGCTGTGCCAGGCCGGCGCGTCGATGGCTTCCTGCAAATTCATGTCGCAATGAACGTGGCGCAGGAAGTGCTGGGTGATCCACTGGTCCTGCTGGTCGCCGCCCGGCGAACCCCAGACCATGTACGGCTTGCCGTCGCGATGCGCCAAGGTCGGCGTGAGCGTGCTGCGGGGCCGCTTGCCCGGCGCGAGCGAACCCGGAAGTCCTTCTTCCAGCCAGAACATCTGTCCGCGCGTGCCGAGCGGGAAGCCCAGCTCCGGAATGACCGGCGAGCTCTGCAGCCAGCCGCCCGAGGGCGTGGCCGAGATCATGTTGCCGTCCTTGTCGATGATGTCGAAATGCACCGTGTCGCCGTTGGTCTGGCCGACACGGCCGACGGTGGGCTCGCCGGCGCCGCTCGACGCCACGCCCAGCCGCACGCCGTCAGCGCGCCGCAGCTTCACCACCCCGCCGAAACCGTCGACCTTGCCCGGACGCTGCTCCATCGAGGCGTAGGCCGGATCGACCAGCTCGCGGCGGTCGGCATTGTAGGCGTCCGACAGCAGTGTCTGCATCGGCACGTCGACGAAAGCCGGATCGCCGTAGAAGGCCTCGCGGTCGGCATAGGCCAGCTTCAGGCATTCGACCTGCAGGTGGATGAAGTCGGGGCTGGTCGGATCCATGCCGTCGAGGTCGAAGCCCTTGAGCAGGGCGAGCTGCTGCAGAACCACCGGGCCCTGCGTCCAGCTGTGCGGCTTGCAAACCGTGTACCGGCCGTAGTCGTAGGTGAGCGGCACCTCGACCGTGGCCTGCCACTTGGCCATGTCCTGGCCGGTCAGCACGCCGCGATTGGGCTTGCCGGAGACGTCCATGACATCCTGGGTGCGGCAGAAATTGTCGATCGCCTCGGCGACGAAGCCCTGGTTCCAGGTCTTCCGCGCGCGCTCGATCTCCGCCTCGCGGCCACCGCCGCCGGCCTCGGCTTCCTTGAGGATGCGGGCGTAGGTGTTGCCGAGCGTCATGTTGCGGAAGAGCGACATGGGCTTCGGCACGTCGCCGCCCGGCAGGAATACGGCGGCCGAGGTCTTCCAGTGGGTGCGGAACTGTTCGGCCACGGTGGCGATGGTGGCGGTCGCGCGCTCGACGATGGCGTGGCCGTTCAGCCAGTAGCCGATGGCCGGCGACAGCACGTCGGCCAGGCGCATCGTGCCGTAATCGCGCAGGACCAGCATATAGGCGTCGAACGTGCCCGGGATGCAGGCCGGCAGGAGGCCGGTGCCGGGAATGAGGTCGAGACCCAGCCCCTTGTAGTGCGCGATGGTCGCGCCGGCCGGCATCGGGCCCTGGCCGCAGACGACCTCTGTCTTGCCGCGGCGCACGTCGTGCAGGATCAGCGGCGCGTCGCCGCCGGGGCCGCACAGATGCGGCTCGACGACCTGCAGCGTGAAGGCCGTGGCCACGGCCGCGTCGAACGCATTGCCGCCGCGCTCGAGGATGCCCATGCCGACCGCGGTCGCGATCCAGTGCGTGGAGGTCACGACGCCGAAGGTGCCGACGATCTCGGGCCGCGTGGTGAAGGGGTTCGGATTGATGAGTTTCACGGATCTCTCCTCGCGCGAACCGCGCGGGAGAGACCTTAGAGCCCGTGGCTCCTAGCCGCCAGAGGCCGCGGAATCGGGCAGCCGCATCCAGCCGGGTACCTCGGGCACGATGCGCGCCGCGCCGGCCGTCAGCGTGCCATCACCGCGGGCGGCATCGAGGCGCAGCATCGCCAGCGCGCGGTCGCCCGTGCCGGAGCGCAGCTCGCCGACTTCCTCGCCGTCGCGATGCACCAACGTCCCCGACTCCGGCAGCGTGCCTTCGACCCTGACCGGAAACAGCCGCTTCTTGATCAGGGCGCGGTACTTGGTGCGGGCCGTCAGTTCCTGGCCCATGTAGCAACCCTTCTTCCAGTCGACGCCGTTCAACTCGTCGAAGCCGTTCTCGAGCAGCAGGGCCTTCTCGACCTGCAGGTCGCGGCTGCCATCGGGTACGCCGAGCGGCAGGCGCAGCGCGTCGTAGGTGGCAAGAGGCGCTTCGCTGAAGCCGCGAGCGGAAAGCAGGTGCGCGGCCTGTCCGGCAGGAGCGATGATCCGGACACCCAGATCCGCAAGGCGCGGATCGGTGAACGACACCGTGCCATCGATGCCGAGCGCCGCCGCCGCTCCGTCGCCAAAAACGGCGGCGACTTCGAGCGTGGCGCCGAGGTCCTCGACGGTGACCTTGGAGCGCAACGTGTACATCTTGAGCTTCCGGGCGAGCGCAGGCGCCCGCTCGCGCTCGGTCTCCAGATAGAAAGTCTCGTTGCCGGCGTCGGCCACGAACATGTCGTTGAGAAAACGCCCCTGCGGCGTCAGCAGGGCGGCCCAGATGGCCCGGTCCGGCGCGACTTTCCGCGTGTCGTTGGAAATCAGGCCCTGCAGAAACTCT
>JAKFVZ010000480.1 GCA_021732965.1 Reyranella sp. | reverse complement strand
ACCCAAACTACGTGCCTCGCTCCGAGCCCGTCTCGGCCTTGGCTGGAGGCAAGCAGGCGCGGATGCAGCGCGTCGTGTTCCAGACCATCGCCGACTAGCAGACGGCGGTGTCTGCTTTGCTCGCGGGCGAAATCGACTTCATCGAACGGCTCTCGCCCGAAATGGCGCCGCAGGTCGCCGGCAACCCGCGCATCCGCACCGAGGTGCTGAACAATACAGGCTCCATCGGCTGGCTTCGCATTAACCACCTGCAGGCTCCGTTCAACAACGTGAAAGCGCGGCAGGCGATGCTGGCGCTGATCGACCAGAACGCCGTGATGCAGGCCACCTTCGGCGACCCGAAGTCCTACAAGCCCTGCGGCTCTCTCTTTGGCTGCGGCACGACGATGGAGAACGACGCCAATATCGGCTGGTTCAAGGCGGGCCAGAACATTGCCCGCGCCCGGCAGCTCTTTCAGGAGGCCGGTTACTCCGGCCAGCCGGTCGTGATCATGCAGCAGACGACGTCGCCCGTGATGAGCAATTCGGCTCTCCTCATTGCCCAATGGCTGCGCCAGGCCGGCGTTACGGTCGAACTTGTGCCGCTCGACTGGGCTGGCATTGTCGCCCGCCGCGCGCGCCGCGGCCCCGTCTCAGACGGTGGCTGGAGCATCTTCCTGACTTGGGCCTCAGGCTCGGCCTACAACAACCCGATCACGCTGGCGGGCCACGCCGCCACCGGTGAGCGCGGCTGGTTCGGCTGGCCGGAAGACGCCCGCCACGAGCAACTGCGCGACGCCTGGGCCAACGCACCGGACATGGCCGCTCGCCAGCGCATCGCCCGCGACATGCAAGAGAACGCCTGGAACTTCGTGCCGCATGTGTATCTCGGCCAGTGGTTCGACAGCGCGGCCATGCGCTCGGATGTGCGCGGCATAATCGGCTTGCCCGACCTCGTGCCCTTCTGGAACGTGGCGCGTAGCTGAGGCCCGCGCCACTACCCTTCAAATCGATCCGCCGGCGTGTCCGTGCACCGGCGGAGAAAAAGGTCCTCGCGGCGGGCCGTTCCCCAGCCGTGCGCCCTGACCATGGGAGCAACGCATGGCGTCCTACATCCTCAAACGCCTGGGATCGACAGCGCTGGTGCTGTTCCTCGTCAGCATCCTCGTTTTCCTGCTGCTCAGGCTAGCACCGGGCGATCCGGCGGCCGTCATTGCCGGCGACAACGCGAGCCCTGAGCAGATCGCGCGGCTGCGCGCGATGCTCGGGCTCGACGACGCGCTGCCGATCCAGTTCGTGCGTTGGTTCGGGCAGGTGCTTCAGGGCAATCTCGGCGTCTCCGTCTACTCCAACGAGCCGGTGCTCTCCCTCATCGGCCAACGTGCGGAGGCGACGCTGTCAATCACCTTCACCACGCTGCTGATCGCAGTGCCGCTGGCGGTCACCATGGGCGTAGTCGCGGCAAACCGCGCCGGCACCTGGGTCGACCGGGCGCTGATGCTCTTCGCCGTCGCGGGCTTCTCGCTGCCGGCCTTCGTCGTAGGCTACCTGCTTGTCTATGTCTTCGCGATCCAGCTGCAGGTCATGCCCGTGCAGGGCTACGTGCCGATTGCCGAGGATGTCGGCCGCTGGGCTTGGCATCTCGTGCTGCCAGCGGTGACGCTCGGCCTCATTTACACCGCGCTGATTGCCCGCATCACCCGCGCCACCATGATCGAGGTTTTGTCCGAGGACTTCATCCGCACGGCGCGGGCCAAGGGCTTGCCGATGAAGCGTATCCTTCTGCGCCATGCGCTGCGCAACGCCGGGGTGCCGATCGTCACCGTCATCGGCATCGGCATCGCGCTGCTGATCGGCGGAGTGGTGGTGACGGAGACTGTCTTCAACATCCCTGGCATCGGCCGGCTCGTCGTCGATGCCATCGCCCGGCGCGACTACCCCGTGATCCAGGGCGTGATCCTCGTCTGTTCCGCCATTTACGTGTTGCTGAACCTCCTAACGGACCTCTCTTACACCCTCATCGATCCCCGCATCAGCTACTGAGTCGAAGAGGAAAGACACGCCATGTCCATCACCTCGATGCCTCCGGTCGAGCGCGCGCCCTCCGCCGCCTTGCTCTTCGCCCGCCGCAACCCGACGCTCGTCGCGGGCGGCGCGATCCTCGCGCTGATGACACTGGCCGCCATCGCAGCGCCGCTCTTCGCGGGCGACCCCGTCACCATCAATCCCGCGCGGCGGCTTAGGCCGCCCTCGGCCGAGCACTGGCTGGGAACCGATCAGTTGGGGCGCGACGTCTTCGCCCGCGTGGTCTGGGGCGCGCGAGTTTCGCTGCAGGTCGGTCTGCTGGTCGCCATTGTCTCGGTCGCCTTCGGGACGGTGATCGGCCTCGTTGCGGGCTACTTCCGCACGGCGGACGCGCTGATCACGCGCTTCATGGACGGGATCATGGCCATTCCGGCTATCCTGCTCGCCATTGCCTTCGTGGCGCTGGCAGGGGCCTCTGTCTGGATTGTCATCATCGCGATCGTGATGCCGGAGATCCCGCGCGTCGTGCGCCTGGTGCGCTCGGTGGTTCTCTCCGTGCGCGAGGCGCCTTATGTCGACGCGGCGCGTGCGGGTGGCACGCGGCTCCACGTTATCATGACCAGGCACATCCTGCCCTCGACCATAGCGCCATTGATTGTGCAGGCGACTTACATCTGCGCCGCCGCCATCATCGTCGAGAGCGCGCTGTCCTTCCTCGGCGCTGGAGTACCCCCTGAGACCCCGACCTGGGGCTCCATGATCGCCCAGTCCCGCTCCTTCCTGTCGCGCGCGCCCTGGACAGTGTTCGCGCCTGGCTTCGCGCTCGCGCTGGTGGTGCTCTCCGTCAACCTGCTCGGCGACGGCCTGCGTGACTGGCTCGATCCGCGCAGCGGTCGGCGCGGTTGAGAGGAGATAAAGCGATGACTGACCCCGTCCTCTCCGTCCGTGATCTGACCACCTCCTTCCGCGCCGATCCGTTCTCGCCGTGGAAGACCGTGGTGCGCGATCTCTCCTTCGATATCGTAGCCGGCGAGACCCTCGCCATTGTCGGCGAATCCGGTTCGGGCAAGAGCGTCACCTCTCTATCGGTGATGCGGCTGCTCGCACCCCGCAACAGCCGCATCGAGGGCGAGGTGAAGCTCGTTGGCCGTTCACTGCTCGATCTTCCCGAGCCGGAGATGCGGCTGGTGCGTGGCAGCGACGTGGCGATGATTTTCCAAGAGCCGATGACCTCGCTCAACCCGATGATGACCATCGGCGAGCAGGTCGCCGAAGTCATGCAGTGCCATCTTGGCATCGGCCGCGCCGAGGCGCGCGCGGAGACCGTGAAGCTGTTCGAGACGGTGCGCATTCCAAACGCGAAGGAGCGCTTCGATACCTACCCTCACAAGCTTTCGGGCGGGCAGCGCCAGCGGGTGATGATCGCCATGGCGCTCGCCGCCAAGCCCAAACTGCTGATCGCGGACGAGCCAACGACCGCGCTCGACGTGACCATCCAGGGCCAGATCCTCGACCTAATCAAGGATCTTCAGGCCGAGACCGGCATGGCCGTGCTGTTCATTACCCACGACATGGGGGTGGTGGCGGAGGTGGCCGACCGGACGCTCGTTATGCTGCGCGGCGACAAGGTGGAGGAAGGCCCGACCTCCGAGATCTTCGCGGCGGGCCGTCACCCCTACACGCGCGCGCTGCTCTCGGCCGTGCCGAAGCTGGGCTCGATGGCCGGGCGTGACACGCCGTACAGTTTCGGCCTGATCGACATGGCGACCGGCGCGGCCGGGCCTGAGCAGCCGGTGCCTGCGCCTGCGGCGGGCGCGCCCATC
>JAKFVZ010000404.1 GCA_021732965.1 Reyranella sp. | reverse complement strand
GCCGGGGTCGCAGCGCGAGGTGAAGCACGCCGAGGAGGAAGGCGTCGAGTTCGTGTGGCTGGCCGCACCGCAGGCCTTCCTCGGCAACGACAAGGTGAGCCACGTCCGCACCGCGCGCATCCATCTCGGCATGCCCGACGCCTCGGGCCGCCAGACGCCGCAGGAGATTCCCAACAGCCACGTCAACATCGAGGCCGATCTCGTGCTGATGGCGCTGGGCTTCGATCCCGAGGACCTGCCGGCCGCGATGAGCGCGCCCGACCTCGGCGTCACCGGCTGGAACACGCTCAAGATCGACTGGAAGAACATGATGACCAGCCTCGACGGCGTGTTCGCCGCCGGCGACATCGTGCGCGGCGCGTCCCTCGTCGTGTGGGCGGTGCGCGACGGCCGCGATGCCGCCGAGCGCATCCATACCTATCTCGCGGGCAAGGCACTGGCCGCCCAGCGGATCGCGGCGGAGTAGACGATGCTGAAGGTTTACGACTTCACCGGATCGGGCAACGGCTACAAGGTCTGGCTACTGATGTCGCAGCTCGGCCTGCCCTTCGAGCGGATCGAGCGCGACATCCTGAAGGGCGAGACGCGCACGCAGGAGTTCCTCGCGAAGAACCCGAACGGCCGCATCCCGACGCTCGAACTCGAGGACGGGACGTTCCTCTTCGAATCGGGCGCGATCCTCTGGTACCTCGCCGAGGGCACTGAATTCGCGCCGAAGGACCGGCTGGCGCGCGCGCAGACGCTGCAATGGATGTTCTTCGAGCAGTACAGCCACGAGCCCTATATCGCCGTGGCGCGCTTCTGGAAGCATTTCCTCGACAAGCTAAGTCCGGTGCAGGAAGCCAGGCTGCCCGACATCATGAAGAACGGATACGCCGCGCTCGACGTGATGGAGAAGCATCTCGCGACGCGCTCCTTCTTCGTCGACGAGCGCTACGGCCTCGCCGACATCGCGCTCTATGCCTACACGCATGTTGCCGACGAGGGCGGGTTCGATCTGTCGAACTATCCGCACATCACCGCCTGGCTGGCCCGCGTGAAGGCGCAGCCCGGTCATGTCGCAATCGACCACGAGTTCTAACCAAGGGAGAAAAAGAAAATGCCGATGATCAACGTCCAGATGTTCGAGGGCCGCACCATCGAACAGCGCCGCGCGCTGGCGAAAGAGCTGACCGAGGGCACCTGCCGCGCGCTGGGCTGCACGCCCGACGCCGTGCAGATCGTCCTCACCGACATCAAGAAAGAGAACTGGGCCGAAGCCGGCAAGCTGTTCTCAGACACGTAGCAACATGACCCCTCCGCCCGCGTAAGACGCGGGCACCTCCCCCGCTGACGGGGGAGGAAAGCTTCCTCCCCATTCAAATGGGGAGGTGGCGCAAAGCGCCGGAGGGGTCAGAGGCCAAAGGATCAAGCCCATGTCCGTCATTCCCTTCGATGCCGAGCAGTTCGTCCGCGACTACAAGAGCGGAACCGACAAGCTCACCGCCGCCTATGGCTACAACCCCGCCGAGGGACTCGATTCCTGCGGCGTCGGTCTCGTGGTCGCGCTGGACGGCAAGCGACGCCGCGACGTGGTCGCGGCGGGCATCGATGCGCTGAAGGCAGTGTGGCATCGCGGTGCCGTCGACGCTGACGGAAAGACCGGCGACGGCGCGGGCCTCCACGTCGAGATCCCGCAGGATTTTTTCAAGGAGCATGTCCGCGACGCCAGCGGCGAGCTCCCGCAGGTTGGGCGGATCGCGGTCGGCATGGTGTTCCTGCCGCGCACCGATCTCGGCGCGCAGGAGCGCTGCCGCACCATCGTCGAGACCGAGATCCTGCGCTTCGGGCACACGATCCTGGGCTGGCGCCAGGTGCCGGTCGACATCTCGACCATCGGCGCCAAGGCCAACGAGACGCGGCCCGAGATCGAGCAGATCCTGATCGGCCGCGGCGACGCGACGCTCGACAACCGCGAGTTCGAGAAGCAGCTCTACATCCTGCGCCGGCGCATGGAGAAGGCAGCGCTCGCCGAGAACATCGCCGAGTTCTACGTCTGCTCGCTCTCCTGCCGCTCGGTCGTCTACAAGGGCATGTTCCTCGCCGAGCATCTCAGTGCGTTCTATCCGGACCTGCTCGACGAGCGCTTCACCTCGCGCTTCGCGATCTTCCACCAGCGCTATTCGACCAACACCTTCCCGCAATGGAAGCTGGCGCAGCCCTTCCGCGTGCTCGCGCACAACGGCGAGATCAACACCATCCTGGGCAACGTCAACTGGATGAAGAGCCACGAGGCGCGGCTTGAGCACGAGACCTTCGGCCGCTTCATCGAGGACCTGAAGCCGATCGTGCAGCCCGGCGCCTCCGATTCGTCGGCGCTCGACAACGTGTTCGAGCTGCTGGTGCGCGGCCATCGCAACCTGCCGATGGTCAAGACCATGATGATTCCCGAGGCCTCGGCCACGAACCCCAACGTGCCGGCGGAACATCGCGCCATGTACAACTACGTGAACGGCGTCATGGAGCCGTGGGACGGGCCGGCCGCCATCGCCGCCGTCGCCGGCAAGTGGGCGCTGGTCGGCCTCGACCGCAACGGCCTGCGGCCGATGCGCTACGTCATGACGTCGGAGAACCTGCTGATCGCCGGCTCCGAGGCCGGCATGGTGCCGCAGGACGAGGCCAAGATCGTCGAGAAGGGCCGCCTCGGCCCCGGCGAGATGCTGGCCGTCGATATGGACCAGCCCAAGGTCTACAAGGACCGCGAGCTGAAGGACATGCTGGCGGCGACGCACGACTATGCGAGCTGGACCGAGCGCACGGTCGAGCTCGATTCGCTGATCCGCCAGGACACGCCGGCCACCGAGCACTTCCCGGCCGATGAATTGCGCCGCCGCCAGTTCGCGGCGGGCTGGTCGATCGAGGACCTCGAGACGATCCTCCATCCCATGGTCGAGGATGCCAAGGAGGCGGTCGGCTCGATGGGCGACGACGCGCCGCTCGCGGTGCTGAGCGACACCTATCGCGGCATGCACCATTACTTCCGGCAGAACTTCAGCCAGGTGACGAACCCGCCGATCGACTCCTTGCGCGAGCGCAACGTGATGACGATCCGCACGCGGCTGGGCAATCTCGGCAACATCCTCGACGAGACGCCCGACCAGAGCGAGATGCTGTCGCTGCAGTCGCCGATCGTGCTCAACGCCGAGTTCGAGGCGATGCGCAAGTACATGGGCGACACGGTCGCGCGTATCGACTGCACGTTCGATCCGAAGGGCGGACTCGACGCGATGCGCCAATCGTTCGAGCGCATCTGCAAGGAGGCCGAGGACTCCGTCCGCAGCGGCTGCCTGCACATCGTGCTGACCGACGCCAACATCGATTCCGACCGCGCCGCCCTGCCGATGATCCTGGCGGCCGGCGCCGTGCATTCCTATCTGGTGCGTCAGTCGCTGCGCACCTTCACGTCGCTGAACGTGCGTTCGGGTGAGTGCCTCGACGTGCATTACGCTGCCGTCATCATCGGCGTCGGCGCCACCACGGTGAACCCCTACCTCGCCGAGGAGACGATCGCGGCCCGCCACGCACGGGGCCTGTTCGGCAAGCAGTCGCTCGGCCAGTGTCTTGCCAACTTCAAGAAGGCGCTGGATGAGGGCCTGCTCAAGGTGATGTCCAAGATGGGCATCTCGGTCCTGTCGTCCTATCGCGGCGGCTGCAACTTCGAGGCGGTCGGCCTGTCGCGCTCGCTGGTTGCGGAATTCTTCCCCGGCATGCCCTCGCGCATCTCCGGCATCGGCCTGCGCGGCGTGCAGGCCAAGATCGCCGAGCAGCACGCGCGCGCCTTCGACTAGGACGTTATCGC
>JAKFVZ010000280.1 GCA_021732965.1 Reyranella sp. | reverse complement strand
GCACCAGTTCATGGCCGACGACAGTTTCGCGGCGTTGCCTCATATCGACGGGGCGCATGAAGCTGTCCGGGTGATCCGGCAGGAGCATCCTGGCATACGAATTTCGGCCGTGACGGCGATCGGCAGCAACCCGGCCGCACGCGCTGCGCGATGTGCCAACCTGCGCGAATTCGGCATCGAGGACGTGACGTTCGTTCCGATGGCGGGGTCGAAGGCCGATGTGCTCTTCCGCTTCCAGCCAGGCGCGCTGTACGTCGACGACCTGCCTGGCCATGTCGATGACGGCATTACGGCCGGGCATCGCTCGTACCTGTTCCGCCAGCCTCACAACACGGCAACGACGCGGCTCCCGACGCTGCGAGACTGGACCGAAGGGCTCGGTGTCATGCTCTGCGATCTGTCGGACTCGATCCTCGAACCGGCGTTCTGAGCCGCCTTAACCCGTGGGGTTCCCATGACCAGGTACATCTTCATCACCGGCGGCGTTGTGTCTTCGCTGGGCAAGGGCCTGGCATCGGCGGCCCTTGCCGCTCTCCTGCAGGCGCGTGGGTATTCGGTTCGGTTGCGCAAGCTCGACCCGTATCTGAATGTCGATCCGGGCACGATGAGCCCGTCGCAGCACGGCGAGGTGTTCGTCACCGACGATGGGGCCGAAACCGATCTCGACCTCGGCCATTACGAGCGCTTCACCGGAATTGCCGCCCGTCGCTCCGACAACATCACCACTGGCCGGATCTATCTCGACATCCTGACACGCGAGCGTCGCGGCGACTTCCTCGGCGGAACGGTCCAGGTCGTCCCGCATGTGACCGGTGCGATCAAGGAGTTTGTCCTGTCAGGTAACGAGGGGGTCGACTTCGTCCTCGTCGAGGTCGGTGGAACAGTCGGCGACATCGAAGGACTGCCCTTCTTCGAAGCGTTGCGCCAGCTTGGGAACGATCTGCCCAGGGGTGCAGCCGTGTATGTCCACCTGACGCTCCTGCCCTACATTCCCACCGCAGGCGAGCTGAAGACAAAGCCGACCCAGCACTCGGTCAAGGAGCTGCGCTCGATCGGGATCCAGCCCGACATCCTGCTCTGCCGGACCGATCGCGAGATCCCGGAGCAGGAACGCCGCAAGCTCGGGCTCTTCTGCAATGTCAGGGAAACGGCCGTGATCGAGGCTCGCGACGTCGCCAGTATCTATGACGTCCCCAGGGCCTACCACGAGGCCGGTCTGGATCGTGAAGTGCTGAGCGCCTTTGGCATCGATCCGGCGCCTCGTCCCGACATGTCCAGATGGGATGCCGTCAGTGAGCGCATTCGTAACCCCGATGGTGTGCACGGCGGTGAGAAAACCATCCAGTGGAGCGCCTGCGTTTGTGCCGGCGCGGGCGGCGTAAAAGTCGGCCATTGGATAGGCTGACCCCTTTCGGGGTTGGCGGGGATGTTCGCTGTGGAGATTTACGCGGCGGTTCGCGATTTCGTTTTCAACCAGGAGAAGAGCCGGCGGGAAGCGGCTCGCGTGTTCGGGCTGAGCCGCGAGACGGTTGCGAAGATGTGCCGGTTCTCGCTGCCGCCGGGCTACACGCGCACGAAGCCGGTCGAGAAGCCGAAGCTGGGTCCGCTTCTGCCGGTGATCGATGCGATCCTGGAGGCGGATCGGACGTCACCGGTGAAGCAGCGTCATACGGCGAAGCGGATCTTCGAGCGCCTTCGTGACGAGCACGGCTTTGCCGGCGGCTACACGGTGGTGAAGGACCATGTGCGGCTCTGCCGGGCGCGGGGCCGGGAGACCTTCGTGCCGCTGGCGCATCCGCCCGGTCACGCTCAGGTGGACTTCGGCGAGGCGATCGCGGTGATCGGCGGGGTGCGGCAGAAGATTCACTTCTTCTGCCTGGACCTGCCGCAGTCGGACGCCTGCTTCGTGAAGGCCTATCCGCGCGAGACGACGGAGGCGTTCCTGGACGGGCACGTCTCGGCCTTCGGCTTCTTTGGCGGCGTCCCGCTGTCGGTGCTCTATGACAACACGCGCATCGCGGTGGCGAAGATCTGCGGCGATGGCCGGCGCGAGCGGACACGGGCGTTCACCGAGCTGGTGAGCCACTATCTGTTACGGGATCGGTTCGGCCGCCCGGGCAAGGGCAACGACAAGGGCAAGGTCGAGGGGCTGGTGAAGTATGCCCGCTCGAACTTCATGACGCCGATCCCGGTGGCGGCGAGCTTGGCCGAGCTGAACGCGATGTTGGCCGAGCGTTGCCGCCGGCGGCAGGACGAGCGCGCCGGTCGTCACGCGCAGATGATCGGCGAGCGTCTCGCTGCCGATTGTGAGGCCCTGCGCCCCTTGCCGGCGGTGCCGCTGGAGCCGTGCGAGAAGCGTGGCGGGCGGGTCTCATCGACGGCGCTGGTCCGTTATCGCTCCAACGACTACTCGGTGCCGACGGCCTATGGCTTCCAGGACGTGATGGTGAAGGGCTTCGTCGAGGAGGTCGTGGTCCTGTGCCGGGGCGAGGAGATCGCCCGGCATCCGCGCAGCTACGGGACCGGCGTGTTCGTCGCCGATCCGCTGCACTATCTGGCGCTGATCGAGGTCAAGCCGAACGCGCTCGACCAGGCGGCGGCGTTGCAGGGCTGGGACCTGCCCGAGACCTTCCAGCACCTTCGCCATCTGCTGGAGGAGCGAATGGGCAATCGCGGCAAGCGCGAGTTCATCCAGGTGCTGCGGCTGATGGAAGCCCTTCCGCGCGAGGTCGTGAGCTTGGCCGTCGGCGAGGCAATCCGGCTCGGTGCGATCGGCTTCGACGCGGTGAAGCTGATCGCGCTGGCGCGTCTGGAACGGCGCCCGGCCCGCCTCGACCTGGCGGCCTATCCGCACTTGCCGAAGACGTCGGTGAAGACGACCTCGGCCGCCGATTATGCCGTGCTCCTGCCAGGAGCGGCAGCATGACGGGCGCGGCGAAGGAGTCGATGCCGGCGGGGACCACCGCGGGAACGCCGCAGATCCTGCTGGCGCACCACCTCAAGAATCTGAAGCTGCCGACCGTGCTGCGCGAATACGACAAGGTGGCGCGGGAATGCGCCCGGGACGGCGTCGATCATCCCCGCTATCTGCTGCGGCTGGTCGAACTCGAACTGATCGACCGGGAACGGCGCATGGACGAGCGGCGGATCCGGGCGGCGCGCTTCCCGGCGGTGAAGAGCTTCGACACCTTCGACTTCACCGCGATCCCGAGCCTCAACAAGATGCTCGTGCTGGAGCTGGCGCGCTGCGGCTACATCCTGCGCCGGGAGAACATCATCGCGCTCGGCAACAGCGGCACGGGCAAGACCCATGTCGCTCTCGCGCTCGGGCTGGCCGCTTGCCAGAAGGGCTTCTCTGTCGCCTTCGCGACGGCGGCTTCCCTGGTAAATCAGCTCCTCGAGGCCCGCGACGAGAAGCGCCTGCTCCGGCTCCAGCGCGAGTTGCAGGCGGTCAAGCTGCTGATCGTCGACGAGCTTGGTTATGTGCCGCTGTCACCGACCGGCGCCGAGCTCCTGTTCGAGGTCTTCTCGCAGCGCTACGAGCGCGGCTCGACCATCGTCACCTCGAACCTGCCCTTCGAGGACTGGACCTCGGTCCTGGGATCGGAGCGGCTGACTGGCGCGCTGCTTGACCGGCTCACCCACCACGTCAGCATCCTGGCCATGAACGGCGACAGCTACCGCCTCAGGCAATCCGCTGGCCGCCGGCGCGCCACCGCCGCGGCGGAGCAAAACCAGGCCACCCCAGACAACGCCGATCCAGAAACCGGCGAGATCATCCCCTGATCAATCCCGACAGCGGATATGGCGAGGGCCCCGATCGGGGCCCTCGCCATATCCGCCGCTCCCCAACGCCAGTGGCC
>JAKFVZ010000367.1 GCA_021732965.1 Reyranella sp. | reverse complement strand
CACCCGTGCGCCACTCGTGTATTGCTACACGCGTTCGACTTGCATGTGTTAAGCCTGCCGCCAGCGTTCGTTCTGAGCCAGGATCAAACTCTCAAGTTTAACGTGCTCCTTGTCGTTCCGAAGAACTAGAGGAGCATAGATCCCGTCACTAATTACTCTATCCAACTTACGTCGAATTTCCGAACTAGCGACGACGAAATCATTTCATGCCGAAGCACTTCATGATCGCCGCCGCCGGCGTATCCCTTTCCTAACAAACAATGCATAGAGCGCGCGATCCGGAGATCGAGACCTTCGTCGAACGTTGCCCCCGTTGGATCTTTCGACCCTGGCGCCTCAGTGTCTGAGGCGGTTTCGGCGGCCCCGCTCGTCGTCGGGAGCCGCGCTTATATGGGGGGTCCCTTGGACCGTCAACGAGAAATTTACGAATTCGTAACGATGACTCAGAATCGCCAGGAATCCTGTCGAACCTATTGTATTGTTGTGCAGGAAAAGCCTTTCCGGCATCAATATGTAGCTAGTCGCCGTCGGGAAAAGATTTAACGCCCCGGCTCCACCCCTAACCGAGGCCCTGGACCAACCGGGGCACACATAGGTCAGAGGTCATGACGGGTTTCCCCCCACCGTCGGACCGGCCGAAAAGCACCAGAAGCATGACTTTTGGGCTGTTCCGGCCTGTCCTCTTCGCGATCGGCGTGATCGGCCTGGCCATGGCCGGGCTGGTTCTCAGCCACCGGTCCAACCCCGAAATCGCTGCCTTGCCGCCTCCGGCGAAGGCTCCCGTGGCACCGGTCCTTCCGGAATCGGCCAGCGCGGCGCCCGTCATCATCGCAAACAGCGAGCCCGCACCGCCGCCGACGGCTGTCGATTTCGGCAGGGCGGCCGTCCCGCCGATCGATTTCAGGGGCTTCCAGATGAAGCCGCCGGAGACCACGGCCGACGCCGATCCGCCGGCCGGTGACATCTACGACCTCACCCTGCGCCTTGAGAAAGGCGACACGATCGAGAAGATGCTGGCCGACATCGACGTCGCCCCGGCGGACCGCAAGCAGATCGCGGAGAAGCTCCAGTCGCTCCTGAAGAAGCGGCGCCTGGCGGCGGGCGAGACCATCGAGCTCACGATGCAGACGATGCCGGACCAGCCCGATGCCCCGCGCGTGCTTGCATTGTCGGTCCGGCCTCAACCCGAACGGGAGTACATCGTCAGCCGCAAAGACGACGGCAACTACGATGCCGAGGAGAAGGTCTACAAGGTCAGCCCGCGCATCGTGCGCGTCGAGGGCGAGCGCGACGGCTCGCTGCAGCAGAGTGGGATCAAGGCCGGCGCACCGTCGGCGGCGATGGTCGAATTCGTGCGCGCCCTGTCCTACGACGTCGACTTCCAGCGTGAACTGAAGCAGGGGCAGAAGTTCACCGTCCTGCTCGAGCAGCTCGTCACGAGCGACGGCAAGGTTACCCATCCCGGCCGCCTGCTCGCCGGCGAACTCAAGCTCCTGAAACGCACCGTCACCGTGATCCGCTATCGGCCGCAGGGTGGCGCCGACGGCTTCTACAACCCGCAAGGCGAGAGCGTGGTGCGCTCCTTCCTGCGCACGCCGATGGATGCCTCGCGCATCACCTCGCGCTTCGGCATGCGCGAGCATCCCATCCTGGGCTTCAGCGCGTTGCACGCGGGCGTGGATTTCGCGGCACCCTCGGGCACGCCGATCCTGGCCGCCGGCACGGGCAAGGTCGTGTCCGCGGGCCCAAATGGCGGCTACGGACTCTACGTCAAGTTGCAACATACCCAGGACGTCGCAACGGCCTACGCCCACATGTCGCGCATCGGCCCGGGCATCAAGCCGGGTGTTTCGGTACGCCAGGGACAGGTGATCGGCTTCGTCGGATCGACCGGCATGTCGACCGGCCCGCACCTGCATTACGAGTTTCTGAAGGGCGGCAAGCACGTCAATCCGCTCACCCAGAAGTTCGCCATGCGCGGCACCGTAGGGGCCAAGGACGCGGCGCGCTTCCAGGCGCTGACGAAGCAGTATCTCGCTCAATTCAGGAACGCGCCGGTCGCCGGCGAAGCCGACAAGCCGACGGATCCACCAAAGCCCACGCCAAAGAAAACGGCGCAGGCTCCGAAGGAACCCGCGCCGTCTCAGGTCGCCAAAGGCGACTAAGTCCTAGTCGGCGGCGTCGCTCATCACGCGCTCGCCGCCGACCGTCAGCTCGCCGTTCTCGACGCCGATCTCGACGGTGTCGCCGTCGCGGATCCTGCCTTCGAGAAGCTGCGTGGCCAGCGGATTCTGCAGGCTGCGCTGGATCACCCGCTTCAGCGGCCGCGCCCCGTAGACCGGGTCGTAGCCGCGATTGGCCAGCCACTGCAGCGCCTTGCCGTCGATCTTCAGCTGGATCTTGCGATCCGCCAGCAGCTTCAGCAGCTTCTGCATCTGCACTTCGACAATGTCCGTCATGTGCGCCCGGCTCAGCCGGTTGAACAGCAGGATCTCGTCGAGGCGGTTCAGGAACTCAGGACGGAACGCCCGGCGCACCTCCTCCATGACCTGCTCGCGCACCGACTCGGCGGGCTCGCCGTCCTTCAGGGCCGCCAGATGCGAGCTGCCCAGGTTGGACGTCAGGATGATCAGCGTGTTCTTGAAGTCGACCGTGCGGCCCTGGCCATCGGTCAGGCGACCGTCGTCCAGCACCTGCAGCAGCACGTTGAACACGTCCGGATGCGCCTTCTCGACCTCGTCGAACAGGATCACCTGGTACGGCCGGCGCCGCACCGCTTCGGTGAGCACGCCGCCTTCGTCGTAGCCGACATAGCCCGGAGGCGCGCCGATCAGGCGGCTGACGGCGTGCTTCTCCATGAACTCGCTCATGTCGATGCGCACCATCGCGGTGTCGTCGTCGAACAGGAACGCCGCGATCGCCTTGGTGAGCTCGGTCTTGCCGACGCCCGTGGGGCCGAGGAACAGGAACGAACCGATCGGACGGTTCGGGTCCTGCAGCCCTGCCCGGGCACGACGCACCGCATTCGCCACCGCGACGACGGCCTCGTCCTGGCCGATCACCCGCTTGTGGATCTCCTCTTCCATGCGCAGGAGCTTGGAGCGCTCGCCTTCCAGCATCTTGTCGACGGGCACGCCGGTCCACCGCGACACGACGGCCGCGATGTCCTCGGGCATGACCTCTTCCTTCACGCCCTTGCCGCCCGCGACCTCGTGGGTTTCCGCTTCCTTCAGCTTCTTCTCGAGGTCCGGGATCACGCCATAGGCCAGCTCGCCCGCCTTGGCGAGTTCGCCGCGCCGCTGCGCCGCGTCCAGCTCGGAGCGCGCCTTGTCCAGCTGCTCCTTCACCTTCTGGGAATCGGCGAGCTTGTCCTTGGCCGAGGTCCACTGCGCGGTCAGCGCGGCCGACTTCTGCTCGAGTTCCGACAACTCCTTCTCAAGGCGCTCGAGCCGGTCACGCGACGCCTCGTCGCTTTCCTTCTTGAGCGCTTCCTTTTCGATCTTGAGCTGCATGATGCGCCGGTCGAGCTCGTCCAGCGCCTCCGGCTTGCTGTCGACCTGCATGCGGATGCGGCTCGCAGCCTCGTCCATCAGGTCGATTGCCTTGTCCGGCAGGAACCGGTCGGCGATGTAGCGATTGGACAGGGTCGCGGCGGCCACGATCGAGGAGTCCGCGATCCGGACGCCGTGATGCAGCTCGTACTTCTCCTTGAGGCCGCGCAGGATCGAGATCGTGTCCTCGACCGTCGGCTCGGCCACGAACACCGGCTGGAAGAGCCGCGCCAGCGCGGCATCCTTCTCGATGTGCTTGCGGTACTCGTCGAGCGTCGTGGCGCCCACGCAATGCAGCTCGCCGCGCGCCAGGGCGGGCTTCAGCATGT
>JAKFVZ010000521.1 GCA_021732965.1 Reyranella sp. | reverse complement strand
GGAAGGCGGGATAACGTGCGCGCCGATCCGACGAATCTCAAGGGGACCGCCATGAAGATCGCCTATTCCGCCGCAAGCCCGTATGTCCGGAAAGTGATGGCTTGCGCCATCGCGCGCGGGCTCAACTACAAGATCGATCGCTGGAAGATCGGCACGACCGACCCCGCGCTGCTGCCGGTCAACCCGCTGTCGAAAGTGCCGACCCTGATCACCGCCGACGGCATGTCGATCTACGACAGCCCGGTGATCTGCGAGTATCTCGACAGCATCGGTAGCGCACCCAAGCTGTTCCCGCCGGTCGGCCCGGCGCGCTGGAAGGCGCTGACGCAGGAGGCGCTGGCCGATGGCATCCTCGACGCCACGCAGCCGCGCCGCCGCGAGATTGCGCTGCCCCAGGACGAGGGCCGCCAGAGCTACATCGCGCTGCAGCAGGGCAAGGTTTCGCGCGCGCTCGACGAGTTGGAGAAGCAGGCCGATTCGCTGGGAGACCTGAGCACGATCGGCGAGATCGCCATCGGCTGCGCCCTGGGCTATCTCGATTTCCGCTATGCCAACGAGCCGTGGCGCCCGGGTCATCCGAAGCTCGCGGCCTGGTACGAGAAGGTCGTGAAGCTCGCGCCTCTTGCCGAAACGATGCCGGTGGGGTGACAGTCTCCGTCCGGGGCGGAGGGATGCGATGCCGGCACGGACGGGTGAACAGTTCCTGAAGGGCCTTCGCGGC
Source organism: Reyranella sp. (assembly GCA_021732965.1). Classification (GTDB taxonomy): domain Bacteria; phylum Pseudomonadota; class Alphaproteobacteria; order Reyranellales; family Reyranellaceae; genus Reyranella. The sequence continues at coordinate 3,161 of JAKFVZ010000521.1, read as the reverse complement.
CCACGCGATGTCTGGGTCGACGGCGAGAAGATCGCCGACGTCGTCGACCATCCAAAGCTCCGCGGCGCGGCCCACGCGCTGGCGGAGGTCTACGATCTCCACCATGCCGAGGCCGCGACCTGCCTCGCGCCTGATCCGGAGACCGGCGAGCCGATCCCGGTCAGCCACCTGATCCCGCACTCGCGCGAGGACCTGGCTCGACGCCATGCGGCGCTGCGGCAGGTGGCGGAGTATTCGGTCGGCCTGATGGGCCGCACGCCCGACTACATGAACGTGACCTATGCGGGCTTCGCCGGCCGCCCCGACGAATGGGGCGCGCACGGCAACGAGGCCGGCGTCGAGCGGCTGGTCGCCTACCAGAAATTCCTGCGGCGCGGCGACGTGGCGCTCACGCACACGATCGTCCAGCCCACGGTCGACAAGGCGACGGGCGATGCGCCGTCGGCCGGCAACGCCCACGCGCTGCGCAAGGTCGGCGACACCGAGCATGGCATCGTCGTGCGCGGCGCGCGGGTGCTGGCGACGCTGGCGCCCTTCACCGACGAGATCGCGGTCTATCCCGGCGCGCCGCTGCCGCAGGGCTCCGAGGACTACGCGCTGTCGTTCTGCATTCCTGTCGGGACGCCGGGGCTGAAATTCCTCTGCCGCGATTCGATGTCGTCGCCGGACAACCGCTTCGACTTCCCGCTGTCCGGCCGCTTCGACGAGCAGGACGCCTTCGTGATCTTCGACGATGTCGAGGTGCCGCGCGACCGGCTGTTCATCGACCGCAATCTCGCCGCCTACAACACGGTGATGACGTCGAGCTGGCAGCCCAACATCATGCAGCAGACGATGATCCGCGCCTGGACGAAGCTCGACTTCGCCTGGGGCCTGGCGCTGCGGATGGCTGCGTCGATCAACGCCGCCGATCCCGAGACGCAGCGCCTGATCGGCGAGATCTGGAGCTACGCGGAGTTTACGCGTGCGGCCATCGTCGCGGCCGAAGCGGAGGCCCGCGAATGGCCGTCGGGCCTGTGGACCTGCGGCGTCCGCCCGCTGCATGCCTTGCGCGCCACCCTGCCGCTCTGGTTCCCGCGGGTGAACGAGATCCTGCGCCTTATCGGCTCGCACAATTTGCTCGCCGCGCCGACCGCCGCGCAGCTCGCCGACCCGGACCTGCGGCCGCTGATCGACCGCTACCTGCCGGGCGCCAAGGGCATGGCGGCGGAGGAGCGCATCCGCATCTTCCGGCTCGCCTGGGACTTCGCCGGCAGTGCCCTTGCCAGCCGCAACGAGCAGTACGAGCGCTTCTACCTCGCCTCGTCGGCCCGCAACCTGGCGCGCCATCTGCAGTTCACCGACCGGAGCCGGGCCGACCGGCTGGTGCAGCGCTTCCTGGACGAGGAATATTGAGAGGACGGAGCGAGGAGGGGCCGATGAGCGATATCGACACCAAGCCGCAGGCGGTCGAGCGGACGAAGACCAAGCAGCCGCCGCTCTACAAGGTGATCCTGTTGAACGACGACTACACGCCGCGCGAATTCGTGGTCGTCGTGCTGAAGGCTGTGTTCCGCATGACCGAGGAACAGTCCTATGCCGTGATGATGACGGCCCATCAGCGCGGGGCCTGCGTCGTCGCGACCTACACCCGCGACGTCGCCGAATCCAAGGCGAGTGAAGCCAACGACCTGGCCCGCGGCGCCGGCCATCCACTGGAGTTCAGCACGGAGCCGGAGGAGTAGGGCGGCCTGTTCGGGTAGACTGTCCGCCAAGCCATTGTAATAATTGACAAATCGGGATCGATCCCTCAGAAGGGCCGGCGAAAGTTGGGTGGAAAATCAATGGGTTGACGATCAGCCCTGCGATCCGTATTTTCCGCGCGCTTTCGGAATTCACCCCGGCCCGGCCGGGGCTTTTTGTTGAGTTAGGGCCATGAAGATCCGTCATTCTCTCAAGTCGGTGAAGCTCCGTCACAAGGACTGCCGCATCGTGCGCCGCAAAGGCCGCGTCTACGTGATCAACAAGACCAACCCGCGCTTCAAGGCCCGCCAGGGCTGAGACGCTTCGGCGTCTTGCTGAAAAAAGCGGCGGAGGCTTCGGCTTCCGCCGCTTTTTCATTTGGCGTATGAGCGAAGCATGGAGATGCCGCCGCTCGATCCCGCCATTCTCGCCCGCCGCTCGGACATCGTCGCCGCGCTGCGGGCCATCGTTCCGGGCGAGGGTGTGATCGACGACCTCGACGGCATGCGGCCCTACGAATGCGATGCCCTGTCGGCCTATCGCCAGATGCCGATGGTCGTGGTGCTGCCCGAGACGGCGGCCCAGGTGGCCGCCATCCTTCGTTACTGCCAGGACCACAAGGTGAAGGTCGTGCCGCGCGGCGGCGGGACGTCGCTGTCCGGCGGCTCGATGCCGATCGGCGACGGCATCCTGCTGGCGATGGGCAAGTTCAACCGCGTGCTTGAGATCGATTACGCCAACCGCTGCGCGAGGGTGCAGCCGGGCGTCACCAATCTCGGTGTCACCAAGGCGGTCGAGCACGAGGGCTTCTATTACGCGCCCGATCCCAGCTCGCAGATCGCCTGCTCGATCGGCGGCAACGTCGCGGAGAATTCCGGCGGCGTGCACTGCCTGAAATACGGCCTCACCACCAACAACCTGCTCGGCATCGAGATGGTGCTGATGAACGGCGAGATCGTGCGGCTGGGCGGCAAGCATCTCGACGCGGGCGGCTACGATCTGCTCGGCCTGATGACCGGCTCGGAAGGGCTTCTGGGCGTCGTCACCGAAGTCACCGTGCGACTGCTACGCAAGCCCTCGACGGCACGTGCCGTGCTGCTGGGCTTCCCGACCGAGGCGGGCGCGGCCGATTGCGTCGCCGCCGTCATCGCCTCGGGTATCATCCCCGGCGGCATGGAGATGATGGACAAGGACGCCACCAAGTGTGCCGAGGCCTATGTCGGTGCGGGCTATCCGCTCGACGCCGAGGGGCTGCTGATTGTCGAACTCGATGGGCCGCCGGTCGAGGTCGATTACCTGGTCGAGCGCGTCGCCGAGATCGCCCGCGGGCGCGGCGCCACGACGATCCGGGTCAGTCATGACGAGCAGGAGAGGGTGCTGTTCTGGGCCGGTCGCAAGGCGGCGTTCCCGGCCGTCGGCCAGATCTCGCCCGACTATAT
>JAKFVZ010000278.1 GCA_021732965.1 Reyranella sp. | reverse complement strand
ACTATTACAGGGCTGGCCTCCAGGGCGCCGCCGACATCCAGGCCACCATCGACTTCATGCGCACGCAGCCCTATGTCGCCGCCGATCGCACCGTCGTGGTCGGCCAGTCGGCCGGAGGCTGGGCGACGGTTGCGCTGTCCAGCCGCAACCCGGCCGGGGTGGCGGGCATGATCAACTTCGCCGGCGGGCGTGGCGGACATCAGAAACTGTCGGGCGGCGGCATCGGCAACTGCACGCCGCGATCGCTGGTCGACGCAGCCGCGAAGTACGGCGCGACGGCACGTGTCCCGATGCTCTGGATCTATGCCGAGAACGACAGCTTCTTCGAGCCGTCTCTCGCCAGGCGAATGGTCGACGCCTATGACGGCGCCGGCGGCAAGGCCGTGTACAAGCCGGTCGGCGCGTTCGGCCGCGACGGGCACAATCTCGCCGGCGCGAGCAACGGCAATTCCGTCTGGTCGCCTCTCGTCGAGAGTTTCCTCGCAGGCCTCAGGTAGGTCGCTATAGTCGCGGGCGCCATGTCCGCCACGCCATCCAGTATTCGCCGTTATCTCGTCGCCCTCGTTTCGCTGACCCTCGTCCAGGTGATCTCGACGATGGTGTTCAACCAGGCCTCGGTGCTGGCCCCCGCCGCCGCAGCCGAGTTCGGCGTCGCCGCGGCCGACGTCGCCTACTATGTGTCGATCGTCTATCTCGCGGCGATGATCTCGACCGTGGGCGGCGGCACGATCACCCGCCGGCTGGGACCGATCCGCTTCATCCAGACCGGCCTTGCCATCGCAGCACTGGGCTCCTTCGTCTTCGCGACAGGCGGCCTGGCAATGGCCGCCCTCTCCGCCTTCATCGTCGGCCTTGGCTCCGGCCCGCTCACCATTGCGAGTTCGCACATCCTGGCCCGCGTCTCGCCGCCCCGCCTGGCCAACGTCACCTTCTCGCTGAAGCAGAGCGGCGTGCCGGTGGGCTTTGCAATCTGCGGCGCGGTACTGCCGACCCTCGCTCTAGATTTCGGCTGGCGCTGGGCGGCCGCTGCCGTCGGTTTCCTGACGATAGCCGCGGCGATTGCCATTCAGCCGTTGCGCGCGCTTTACGACGACGAGCGCGTCGGAGGTGCTGCGCGCCTGCCGACGCTGGCCGAGATCTTCGAGCCACTGCAGCTCGCCTGGCGCGATCCGATCCTGCGGCCGATGTGCTTCATCGGCATGCTGTTCTCGGCCACGCAGGCAATCGTCGTGAACTTCACCGTCGTCTACGCCGTCGACGGTCTGAAGATGTCCTACGTTCTGGCGGGTGCGCTGCTGTCGGCCGCGACTGTCGCCGGCGCTTTCGGTCGCATCTTCTGGGGCGCGCTGGCCGACCTGTTGCGCCGGCCATCCGCCGTGCTGGCCGGCATCGGCGCCATCATCGCAATCGCCGCCACGGTAATGTCCTTCTCCACGCCGGCCTGGCCCACGACGGCGGTCTATATCGTCTGCACGATTCTGGGTGGCACCGCCGTCGGCTGGAACGGCGTGTTCATCGCCGAAAGCGCCTCGCGGGCGCCGCCGGGGCGCGCCGCCGAATTCACGGGCGCGACGCAGCTCTTCGTTTTCTGCGGCGCCCTGCTCTCGCCGCTTCTGTTCCGAACCGTGCTGGCCATTACCGGCGTCTATGAGGCGGGCTATCTCCTGCTGGCCGCGGGCGTGGCAACAGCCTCGTTCTTCCTCGGTCGCGCGGCGCTGCGCTGAGGTCCGCTCACTCCTCGGAGAGCGCGCTTTCGTGCCAGCGGCGCAACGACAGGTGCGAAACCAGCGCGAGCAACAGGTAGATCGCGATGCCCGCGAGCGAGATCAGGACCAGGGCCGCGAACATGCGCGGGATCTTGAGCTGGTAACCCGATTCGAGGATGCGATAGGCCAGTCCCGACTCACGGCCGCCCGAACCCGCCACGAACTCGGCGACCACGGCGCCGATCAGCGCCAGCCCACCCGAAATGCGCAGGCCACCCAGGAAATACGGCAGCGCCGCGGGCAGCCGCAGGTCGATCAGCGTGCGCCAGCGGCTCGCGCCGTAGAGTTCGAACAGGTCGAGGAGGTTGCGATCGACCGAGCGCAGGCCCAGCACCGTGTTCGACAGGATCGGGAAGAAGGCCACCAGCCAGGCGCAGATCAGCAGCGAGACGTTGACGTCGTCGACCCAGGCGATGATCAGCGGCGCGATGGCCACGATCGGCGTCACCTGCAGGATGATGGCGTAGGGAAAGAGCGACAGCTCGATCCAGCGCGACAGCGAGAACAACAGCGCCAGCGACACACCGACCAGCACGGCCGCCACAAGGGCTTCAAGCGTGATGCGCAGCGTCACCAGGAGCGCCGGCCAAAGCGTGCCCCAGTCCGAGACCAGCGTCTTCGCCACGAGGATCGGCCCCGGCAGGATATAGGATGGGATGGCCATCGCACGCACCAGCCCTTCCCAAAGGGCCAGCATGAAAAGCCCCATCAGGACGGGCGCAACGTACCGGGCGGTCATGCCGCCATCGCTTCCGAGAGTTGCGCCGAAGCGAGCCGGCAGTGCGCGGCATATTCGGCCGAGGTCCCGAAGGTTTCGGTGCGGGGGTAAGGCGCCGGAATGGCGAGTTCGGACCGCACGCGGCCCGGGCGGGCACTCATCACGGCGATGCGCTGCGACAGGAACACCGATTCGAAAACCGAGTGCGTCACGAACACCGCCGTGAAGCGCGTACGCTCCCACAGGGCCAGCAGGTCGGTGTTGAGCTTGCGACGCGTGATCTCGTCGAGGGCGGCGAAGGGCTCGTCCATCAGCAGCAGCCTGGGCGCCGTGACCAGCGCGCGGGCGATCGAGACGCGCATCTTCATGCCGCCCGACAGTTCGCGCGGATAGCTCTTCTCGAAACCCTGGAGGCCCACACCCGCGAGCGCCTCTGCAGCCCGCGCCTCGCGCTCGGACCTCGCCTGCCCGCGCAGCTTGAGCGGCAGCGCCACGTTGCCCAGCGTCGTCGTCCACGGCATCAGGGTCGGCTCTTGGAACACGAAGCCGATATCGGGCCGGCCCTGCGGCCAGTCGATCGTGCCGGCGCTCGGCTCGGCGAGACCGGCGATCAGGCGCAACAGCGTTGATTTTCCACAGCCCGACGGACCCAGCACGCTCAGAAACTCGCCGGTGCCGATGTCGAGCGAAGCGCCGCCCAGCGCCTGGACGCCGTTCGCGAAAACCCTGGAGACGTCGCGGACGCGGACGAGCAGCATCAGCCCGGAGGCAGTGTCAGGTCGAGGCGGGCGGCGCAGACCGGCATCGGCAGCGTATCGCGCGCGACGAGGTTGGCCGGCAGCGCCGTGCGGTCCGTCACCTTCGAGAAGGGCAGGACGAGGCCGGCGCGGACGCCGAACACGGCATCGCCATCGAGATGTTCGTCGTCTTCGGGGAAGAACTCGGTGATCAGCGGCGCGTGGCCCGGCGCCTGCACGATCATGTGGAGATGGGCCGGCCGCCAGGCGTCGCGGCCGAGCACCCGCAGCATGTCGCCGGCCGGGCCGTCGTCCGGCACCTTGTAGGAAACCGGTCGCACGGTGGTGAAGGAGAAGGTGCCGTCATCGGCGACGGTGAGGCGCGCATGATAGTTGGTCGGCGCCTGCGACGGGTCCTGCTGCGCATATAGGCCGTTGCCGGCATTCTGCCAGAGCACGAGCACGGTGCCGGCGGCCGGTGCGCCCTTCTGGTCGACGACGCGGCCGCTCACGACCAGCGGCTCGCCGACCTGGCCGCGCCAAAGGTCGCCGCCGTTCGGCAGCTCGGGTGCGCCCTCGATATGGAACGGACCGAGCACCGACGACGGCGTGCCGGCCGGCGCGGCATTCACCATGTCCACCAGCGACTAGACGCCCAGCAGGTCGGAGAAG
>JAKFVZ010000218.1 GCA_021732965.1 Reyranella sp. | reverse complement strand
CTTGTACCGACCGCAAAGCCGCCGGAAATGCGGTCTCGGGCGTGCCGCTGATCAGGACGGAGAGAATGTGCTCGCTACCCTTGAGGCGACGAAAATATTCAACTTCGGCATTGATCCACTTCGAGGATACCGCCGCTGGCGAGCAGACGACGATGAGGACGCGCGATGCGACAAGTTCCGATTTGATGGCATCCGACAGGTCGGCGTTCGCCGGAAGTTCTTCTTCGTCGCGAAAGACCCGCTTCAGCCTCCTAGGAATGCCTCTTGCCACCAGCGGGCGGGGTGTTCTGTATCTCTCCAGTTGTTGATGGAGCCATATTGCCCACTTCCGATCTTCGGGAACGTGCCGATAGCTGATGAAAGCGTCGTGGCGCTCGGCCGAATCGATCATGGGCATATTCAAGGGCGACCTCACGGACAGTGAACGCACGGAAAACGCAAGCGGTACCGCAACGAACGGCGCGCACGCGAGATAACGCGCCCCCTACCGGAAGATTATCGCAAAGTTGAACTTGCTTGAACTAATTATAGTCCTTGAGCTCGCGGGCTATGGGTTGCGCAGCAGAGCGCATGCGGAAAAGTCGCGGAGCCAGTATTTCGATCGCCTCGTCACGCGGGTGGCGGGAGCCGGCGCCAATACAAAAGCGCGACGCTCGGTCTCGTCAGTGAGCATCTTCTGGGCGATCAGCTCAACTACTTCGCGAAACGCGGTGGCCGGCACGAGGACGCCGCGCGCCACTGGCTGCGATGGGCTGCGTTCGCGACTGGTGTCGCGTCGATCGGCGTAGCGGCGGGTGGCATGGCTGGGCTGGCGAGCGATGCCTGGATTTATGCAATCGTGGCGGTAGTTGTCCATACGCATCTCTACTTGCCGCTCGCAAGGGGAAAGATTAAAGTTGACCGCAACTCGCGGGAGTGAGGGTGGCGACAGAATGCGGTGTTCCGTCAACTTGTCCGACTGCTGAAGAAGCGCCTTCTTCAGCCAAGACCGCCTTGAAGATCGTCCATGGGCACCTTGCGGTGACGCATAAGAAGCTGCCCGCCTGTCGAAGAAGGCTTATAGATCGCACGCAGAGCGGCGAAGACGGGTGCGCGCGGCTGGCTGGGCAAGCGGCCAAAAAAAGCGGTTCTGTGGACTTAGTGACGACGCCTCGCCCGACGGTCTACGCTTCGGCTCTTTCGGTGGTGGGCGATACATCCGGGAAAGACTATGCTTGGCGGCGAACACCCCCCCCTTTGACCCGGTCGTGTGATCCGCGAGCTGGAAGCTGGTGACGTGCGTGGTCAGTCCACTCAGAGCGTCTCCGACAACAGTCGAGAGTTCAGCAGTGTCTGCAGTGTCTCACGAAGCTGCGCTGGATATGGCACCTACGCATCCATTGGAGTTGCATCGAGTGGCTTCTCCAACAATCCTTATGCCAAGTATAACGCCAACGAGGACCGCTTGGACGACAACCTCAAGCTGCCACTGTGGCAACTCGTGCGGGCCAGCACAGCGGCGCCGACCTACTTTCCACCCGAGATCATTCTGCTCAAGAACGCCGACAAAAGGCAGGAGAAGGAGTTCGTCTTCGTCGACGGCGGCGTCACCATGTACAACAACCCGGCCTTCCAGATGTTCTTGATGGCCACGCTTAATCGCTATTGGCCTAAGGCGCCGGGCAGGCGATGGAAGGCGGGTGCCGAGCAAATACTGGTCGTATCGCTCGGCACCGGCACTGCTGCGAATGTACGTGCCGGCCTCGATCCCGACGACATGAACTTGCTTTACAACGCGGCGACCATCCCCTCTGCCCTGATGTTCGCCGCGCAGTCCGAACAGGACCTGTTGTGTCGGGTCTTCGGCAAATGCGTCGCGGGCGCCCCTATCGATCGCGAGATCGGCGACCTACAGGCTTGTGCGGGGCCGCTTGAGGCGGGCGGCAAGCTCTTCACCTACGCGCGCTACGATGCCGAGTTGACGCGCGAGGGCCTCGACCGGCTGGGTTGTCCGAAGGTCGAGCCGAATACGGTGCGGAAGCTCGACTCGATCGCGGGTATCGACGACCTATGGCAGGTCGGTGTCGGCCTGGGCAAGACGATTAAGCCGGAGCATTTCGAGGGATTTCCTGCGAGCTGAGCGACGGAGGGTTCCATGTGTGCTGCACGACGCGCGTTCGTGATCATGCCTTTTGGCAAGAAGAAGCTGACGGACGGCACCGAGGTCGACTGCGATGAGATCTTCAAGCAGCTGCTGGCGCCGGCCATCACCGCTGCTGGGCTCAAGGTGCACCGTGCCGACGCGGACCGTCGCGGCGGGTCGATCCATCTCGACATGTTTCAGGACCTGCTGCTGTCGGAGTTCGTCGTCGCCGACCTGACGATGGACAATCCCAACGTGTGGTACGAGATCGGCGTCCGCCATGCGCTGCGTGCCGGCGGCACGGTGATGACCTATGCCGCGCGCGACCGCCTGCCGTTCGACATCGCCGGCCAGCGCATGCAACGCTACACCCTCAAAGAAGGAAAGCTCGATCCGGACCGGCTCGACGACGAGTGCAAGGGGCTCAAGGAAGCCATCGAAGCGACCCTCGGGGCATGGCGAGGCCGGCGTGCCAGCCCGGTCTACCAGATGATCCCCAGCCTTCAAGAGCCGGACTGGAAGACCCTCAAGGTGGGCGACGTCAACGAATACTGGGAAGCGCTCGATGCCTGGCGCCGCCGTATTGACGTGGCCCGGCGCAACCAGCGGCCCGGCGACGTCCTGGTGCTGGCTGAGGAGACACCCAACACCTTGCTCGAATTCGAAGCGCTACGCACGGCAGCCGACTCCCTTCTGAAGATGAGCCGGCCGCGTTACGCGCTGAAGATTCTGGAGCAAGCGCGCAAGCTCGATCCCAACGACGTCCGGGCCAGTCAACTCGAAGGCATGGCGCTTGGCCGCGACCAGCGCTTCGCGGAGGCGCGTGAGGCGCTGACAGCTCTGGCAGCGAAGCACCAGGATGGCGAGACACTGGGCATCTTCGCCCGCACCTGGAAGGACGAGTGGACGCAGGTCTGGAACACCCATCCACAGCGCAAAGACGATCCTGTCGCGTCCGCGCGCGATACCGCGGCGACGCTCCAGAGTGCCGCCGGCGCATATTACGACGCCTTTCGCGCTGCGCCGGGCGAGTACTATGCCGGCATAAATGCCCTGACCTTGGGTCGGCTCTGGGAGCACGTCACCGGGCGCAAGAGCAGGTTGCCGCTCGACTTGATCACAGCGGGAGTTGGCTGGACCGTCGGCGTGGCGGTCGAACGCAACAAGGACTACTGGGCGTTCGCAACGCGCGCGGAGCTAGCCCTGATCGAGGGGCGCAAGGACGACGCACTCGACGACTATTCGGAGGCCGCGGCGCTGGCGGTAGCCAATCGAGAACGCTTTCCGCTCGATTCGTCGAGCCAGCAGCTCGATTTTCTGGGCATATTGGGATTTCGATCCGATATCGTTCTCGAGGCATCGAAGATCATCGACCGCGCCGAGCAGCAGCTCGATGCGCTGATTGGCGGCCGCAAGCCCGCCAAAGCCGAACCGCAGCGTGTCGTGGTGTTCAGCGGCCACATGATCGACAACCCCGCCGTTCGGGGACCGGGGAGGGAGAAGCCCGCGCGCTTCCCCCCAGACAAGATCGACGCCGTAGCCAAGGCAATCCGCGAGCGGCTCGACAGGCTCGGCGCAACAACGGGCGATCTCGGCGTCTGCGGCGGCGCTTCAGGCGGAGATCTGTTGTTCGCCGAGGCCTGCCTGGAGCGCGGCATGCGGATGGATCTGCGGCTCGCGCGCACCGAGGAGGATTTCCTGGGAGAATCGGTCACCTTCGCCGACCCTAACCATCGCTGGGAGCGCAGCTTCGAGCAGGTCAAGGACGACGAGGCGA
>JAKFVZ010000219.1 GCA_021732965.1 Reyranella sp. | reverse complement strand
GGCGTGGGCAGCGTCGGGAGCTGGCGCGGGATCGGCGCCGTGCCGAGTTCGGGGACGGGCCGCGACGTCTGGGCCGCCGCAGGCAAACACGCCGCGACGGCAAATAGCAGGGACGGTAGGACGATCAGCATGATCGGCTCAGGTTAGCACCGGTCTTCGTGATCGTCCTTCCCCGCCTTGGCGGTTTTCGAAGGCTCCCGATGCTCCTGCTTGTCCGCGGCGATACCCAGCTTCACCTCGAATGAATGCAGCAGGCCCATCACGACCAGGATCAGGAATGTACCCAGCCCGGCGATCTGCCAGAGACCGAAGCCGCAGGACAGACCCACCGCGCCCGCCAGCCACATGCCGGCACCTGTCGTCAGTCCGTGCACCTTGCCGCGCGTGAACAGGATGGAGCCCGCCGCAAGGAACGCCACGCCCGCCGTCACGGCCTCCACGGCGCGGAGCGGGTCGCTGACCGTCTCACGCCCGGCGAAGGCGCTGGAATGGGCAATTTCGACCGTGAGGATGCCGAACGTCGCTGCCGCGACGCAGATCAGGATGTGCGTCCGCAAGCCTGCCGGCCGCGCGCGCCATTCGCGTTCGAACCCGATCAGCGCACCCAGCAGCGCGGCGAAAAGGAGCCGCGCTGCGATCACCGGGAAGGCCAGATAGGTCGGATGGGCGAATTCTTCAGTCAGTGCGCCCATCGTCAGGAAGCGTACTTGAACTCGGGCAGCGACTTCAGGGAGTCCTTGGTGGCGCCCGGCAGCACGATCTTCTTGCCGTCGGTCTTCATCTGCTCGTAGGGCAGCACGACGAGCTTGTCGCCCACGCCGAGGAAGCCGCCGACCGACAGGACGACGAACGGGGCCTTGCCGTCCGGACCGACAATGATCTCGTCCACCTTGCCGACGCTGTCGCCCGCCTCGTTCACGACGGTCGAGCCGATCACCTTGCTCGCGCGATAGCCCGTCGAGATCTTCATGACGTCGACCTTCACGAGCTGGACCGTCTGCGGCGTGCCCTGGGCCAGTACGATGACAGGCATGGCGAGTGCGGCCGTGGTGGCGAGGGTCGCCGTCAGGAGAAGCGTGCGCATGGGAACTCCGTGAGGAAAAGGGACCTCTTAACGGTCCACGCGCGTTCGTGTTCCCTGGCGCGTTCCCTGGCGCTTTCCCGGCCGGCCGCTAGTGAAGGGCGGAGTGGGGAGCGGTGAGAGAGCGCCGCCACAGGGTCCCCGCACGGCCGCCGAGATAGCCGGCGCAGGCGGCGACTGCGCTCGTGGCGGCCGCCTCGGGTACCGGGTTCCCCAGTCCGGCGAGGGAAGCGCCGAATGCCGCGAGAAGAGAGGCTGTCAGTACGCAGGCGGCCCACAAACCGTCGCGCCCGTTCGGCAGGCGGAGGCGGGAATACATCCGATCCAGTTGAAGCGTCAGGAAGAGGCCTCGGATTACCCCGGCCACCATTCCCGCGACCAGTCCTGACAGCCAGAGCATCGGCTCCCGGCTGTCGGGCGACTGCATCGCGAGGAGCAGGATCGCGGTCACAAGCGCGAAGGGAAGGGCGGCGAAGAGCTGACCGGGGGACAGCGAGCGGCCGCGCGCTTCCCGCAGCAGCATCCAGATGGTGACGCCAGCGGAGAGGGCCGCGATCAGGTGAAGGATGTTGGGCTCAAGCACGGTATCGAACGTAGTCCGGGGTTCATTACGTTTCGCTGACGATGAAGGCGTTTTATCCCGGTCGCCCAACGATTCAGCGGGGGGTGGCGCCGCCTGCGCACGCGCGCCCGACGGCGGGAGCGATCTGCTCCGCGAACTTGCGGGAGCCGCTCGGCCTGAAATGCCCGACATCGCCAAAGTCTTCCGGCGCCAGCGCTTCGGCGGGGACGTCGATGTACGTGTCACCCAGCCGTTCGGCCTCCCGCTTCAGGATGCCGTTCAGCCAGGCGATCATTGTCGGAATCTCGGAGTCACGGACGAACGGGAGCCATCCTTCCATCTGGTCGTCCTTCAGGCTGGCCTTGTTCATGACCTGTCCGATCCAGACCGTGCGGATGCCCCGTCCGCGATTGATCGCGGATATCGTTGCAATGTTGCGGGCGTAGATTTTCTCGAGGGCCGGATCGGGGCCTTTCCCGCCGTCGCCGTGGATGGCAGCAGGCGGTCGAACCGTATCGAAGGCGAGGATGGCCAGCTTGGCCAGAAACGACAGGGTCGGAGAAACCGACAGAGCGGGGCCGTTGATGCGCCTTGCGTCCAGGGCGTCGATCTGGCCGACCAGATGGTTCGTGGCATAGGCGGGGTCGAGGTCGCGGACGTGGGCGTTCCGGAGGTCGTTCCAGCCGATGTAGTAGACGGCACAGTTGGCCGGTACGCCGAAACTGTCCTGGTAGAAGGCGGTCTGGATGACGTGCTCCGATGTCGTGTAGCCGCTCACGCCGTGATTGATGACCGCAAAGCGGTCGGCCCCGAGCAGCCGCTCGAGATGCTCGGCCCAGGTCTCGCCTTCGCGCGAGAGGATATCGAGCGTCGTGGATCCGCCGATCAGGGCGACGACGGACTTGCTCTTGAGCTCCTGCGGATCGCGCTCGCGGCCCCGTCGTCTTTCAGAGTTCACGTAGGCCACTTCGCGGGTGCTGCGGGCCACGGCCGTCGGGACCTGTCGGACCTGGAGAAGCGGGTGCCAGTCGTAGTGGGGCCTCACATAGTCTCGGGCGAACAGCGTTTCGGACGAGGAAAGGCGCAGCTTGTAGAGCAGGGCGGTGCCGAACCCGAGGCCGATTTCCAGGGCCGCCAACGACAGCAGGACCATTGTCAGCCTGGGCAGTCGTGCGCAGGCGACGGCGAGGAGAAGCAGCCCCGCGAGGTAGCTGAAGTACCAGAAGCGCGGCGAGTTGAAATGGAACTCGTCCTTCGCGATCAGCCGCAACGCCACGGCGCCGACCACCAGCGCGAGGGTGCAGGCGACGAGGAAGGCGATGGTTCGTTCGAAGCGGCGAGGGTGCGAAAGGCCGATCTGGTCGAGAAAAAAGGATTTCATGGCGTGAAATTGTGGGTCCAGCCGTTCTGGCGGCCGACGGCGACCGGGCTGAACAGGCGCCGCTGGTGATTGGGGCCACAGTTGCTGGCGCGGATCGTGAAGGCCTGAGGCGCGACGCAGACCGGCACGGTCCCTGTCCACTCGCGCCCAGAGACCTTGTCCTGCGCGTAAACGAGGTATTGGCCATACTGCAGCGGGCCGGTCCACAGGAAGGTGCAGGCGTTGGGCGGCAGCTTGTACCAGCCTTCCGAAATGACGATGCGGCTGGTGCCGTCGCTCACTCCGGTGTCCAGGGCCTTGGCAACCTCGATCTCGCGAGCGGTCAAGTTGCAGGCGCGAAAACCATCCGGTGAGCGCTGCTGGGCGGCTGCCCCGGCCGTCCCTGCGGCCAGGACGCATACAACAACCGAAAACAGCTTCATCGCGTGTGGTCGCCCTCCCCAAGTTGGCGATTCTGCGGTTTCTGCGAGTGTGTTGCAACGAGCAGCCGTGGGATGGGCATGAAGAAACTGTCCGAACTCGGCGCTCATGTATATTTTCCGTGAAGGTTTCATGAAGAAACGATGCGTTGGAGACCTCCACCGTCGCTAAGTGTGGCTGGGGTGCCACAGTGGGGGCAACAATGAGCGCGATGTGCCTTAGTTTCTGGTGTGGTCAGGGGGGGCTCGGGTACATTCCCCCCGTTATCACAACGAATTTCTTGTCCCGCCGCCTTGCCGGTGGGGATGTGTAAGTAAGGAGATATCTGATGAAGAAGGCTCTTCTGGCGGCCGCCGCCATCGTCGCGCTGCCGCTGGCCGCGCAGGCGCAGTCGCCGCAGCCGGGTCTGTACATTGGTGCCGAGGGCGGCATCAACTGGCTGACGAACTTCACGG
>JAKFVZ010000726.1 GCA_021732965.1 Reyranella sp. | reverse complement strand
CGCCGCAAGACGCCCCAGCCCGCCCAGGCGCCCGGGATCTACCTCGCCGGGCCGCACGAAGAACGGGATGCCGATGTCGCCGAACTCGCCATTGGTGAAGCGCGGACCGAGATGGCAGAGATTGCAGTTGGCCTCGCCGATGAACAGTTTCAGGCCGCGCTGCGCGGCCACCGGATAGTGCGCGGCGCGCTCGCGATCTCCTGCGACCAGCGCGTCGCGGAAATCGTCGAACGGCGTACGCGGGCTGACCAGAGTCGCCTGGAACGCGGCCAGCGCCTTCGCCGTATCGACCAGAAGTCGCTCGTCGTCGGCGCCGGGTTTCTCGCCGAACGCCTTTTCATATTCGCAGGCGAGAGCGGGATCGCCGCGCAGAAGTTCGCCGGGACGCGCCGCGCCGCCATTCATCTCGCGAGGATCGAGCAGTGGACGAATGCTCTGCGCCCACAGCGAGTCGCCCGCGCCGTCCCAGCCGAACCAGTGCAGGTAGCCGATGTTCCAGAGAGACGGCGTGCGGCGATCGAGTTCGGCCGTGCCCTTCGCCTTGGCCAGCCCGTCGCTCCACTCGCGGCCAGCCTGATGGCAGGTCGCGCAGCTCATCCGGCCATCGCCCGACAGGCGGGGATCGTTGAACAGGTGCTCCCCGAGCGCGATCCCGGCCGGCGTGCCCGACACCCGGTTGGACGGATCACGCACGGGCGGCGGCGGCCATGGCCCGTGCTGTCCAACGGTCCGGATTTCCTCGGGCGACCAGTCGAGCAGCGGCTGCGCGTGCGTGCCGCCGGCCCAAAGGGCCAGCAGCGACACCAGCAGCAGGAACCGCGTCACTTGAGGATGATGTCGTGCGTCAGGCGCTCGCTTTCCTCGCCCGCCCGCACGTCGAAGGTGATCTCCCAGCGGCCGGGCATGTGGAACAGCATTCCTTCCGCCCTGAACCGCCCGTCGCCGTTCGACTTGATGCTCGCCCTGTAGTTCATGAAATGGCGATGATCCGGCATCTGCGCATCGACGGCGATGAGTTCGGCCGGCGCGCCGCTCCGGGTGCAGACGTTGAGGACCAGCGCGAAGGGTTCGCCGACTTCGATTCGAAGCGGGTCGGACCGGAATGCCATCAGGTAGTGGTCCGAGAACACCACCCAGCCCGTTCCCCGGCCGAGATCCATCGGGCAATCCGCCAGGGCCGGCGTCGCGAGGAAGAGCCCCAGCAGCGCGGCCGGCAACCTCATTGGTTGCTCCCGAACAGGCGGTCGCCATTCTCGTAGGCGATCTTGCGCGCTACGTCCGGCGGCAGGTCCGAAAGCCATTGCCGCGACCAGCGCGCATTCTCGATCACGTAATGCCAGCGCTCCGGCGTGAAGGTATCGCTGCCCAGCACGAAGCGGTCGGGAAACTCGATGAAGAGTTCGCGCCAGCCCGGCGCAACCTTGCCGTTGGAAACATGCGAGGTCAGGAAGGCAAGATCGCACCACAGGGTCGGATAGCGGCGCAGCATCTCGCGCACCTTCTCCGGCCGCTCGAATCCCGAGTGCGCCCACAGGACCCTGGCTGCCGGATCCTGCTGGAAATGCCGCGTCACGGCATCGGCGTCGGAATGCGAATGCAGGTAGAGCCCGTACTGCTTCGCCAGTTCGACGACGCGGCGCACGTTGGGCAGGTCGGCGTCCGCGCCATAGATGTGGAACTCCCCGATCGCCCTGTACTTGCGCTTCGACAGGAGGTCCTCGAGGTATGGGATCAGCGTCGGGTCCCTGGCCCAGGTCGAAATCTCGCCCCGCGAGCGATAGGGCCGCAGCTCCGGCACGATCATGTCCGGCGCGACCTCCTGCAGCATCCTGGTGCCCTCGTTGTTCGAGCTCGACACCATGGCGCGCTTGATGCCCGCCTTCTTCAGGATCTCGAGGACTTCCTTGGGCGGCACGACCGACCAGGCGTCGTGGCTGTAATGCATGTGCGCGTCGAAGATCGGCAATTCGTCGGCCGCCCGCGCGACGGTTGCGGCGGCGATCAGGGCGATGACGAGGGAGAGGAAGCGCATCGGAGGTCCTTCAGCGGGCCGTCTTGAGCGGGCAGGCATAGTTGAAGCTAATCGAGATGCGCTCGCCGGAGAAGTGCGCGGGCGGGACCTCGTGGCGCAGCCAGCTCTCGAAGAGGACAAGATCGCCGTCGTGCGCCGCCACGCTCACGAAGGACCGGTAGGCTTCCGGCGCATCGGCCCGACGCGGCGGCGCGGCCATCTGGTGCGCGAGCCGCGGGTCCTCGAACTTGATCGCGCCCGCTCCCCTCGGCACTGACACGTAGTAGGTGCCGCTCACGAACGATGTCGGGTGGAGGTGCATGGAGTGGACCGTGCCCGCCGGCATGACGTTGGCCCAGCAGTCGGTCATCGCGAGCATGCGGTCCGCCAGATCGTAGTGAAGGTCGCGCGCGAAGCTCTTCACGTGGCCGTCGATCTTCCGGCGCAGCCGGTCGAACAGCGACGACACGAGATGCAGCCGGTCGAGCGAACCGTAGGATGTATAGCCGCCAAGGTAGTTCTTCGCCGACCAGCGCTGCCCTGCCCCGTCCGAAACCGCGAGCGACTGGCATTCGTCGGCGAGGTCCTGGTTGAAGCGGCTCCAACTGCGGTCGACGAGCGATTCGCGGTAAACGAGGGTCGGAAACAGGGCACGGCTCGGCATCGCGCGATTATCGATGATGCGGGCTTCACGTGCTATGATTTCCCCATGCTGACCGAACAACAAATCGAGGCCTATCGCCGCGACGGCTATCTGGTAATTCCGCGGCTGATCCAGGGCGAGCAGCTCGCCGAGCTGCGGGGCCTGACCGACCGGCTCGTAGCAGAGGCGCGCGGCGTCACCGCCAACGACGATCTCTACGATCTGGAGCCCAGCCACAGCGCCACCATGCCCCGCGTGCGCCGGCTGAAGCCCGCCATGTTCAAGCGCCACGCCTTTTTCCGCGACCTCGCGCGCGATCCGAAGATCACGTCGCTGCTGTCGCAGCTCATCGGGCCCGCCATCCGCCTGCACGGCGGCAAGCTCAACATGAAGTCGGCCGGTTACGGATCGCCGGTCGAATGGCACCAGGACTGGGCCTTCTATCCGCACAGCAACGACGACGTTCTGGCGATCGGCATCTATCTGGACGATTGCGACGAGGCCAACGGGCCCCTGATGGTCGTGCCGGGCACGCATCACGGCGCCGTCCACGACCATCACGCCAATGGCCGCTTCTGCGGTGCGTTCGATCCCGCAGCCAGTGGCGTCGATGTCGCGAAAGCCGTGCCGCTGATGGGCCCGGCCGGCTCGATGACCATCCATCACGCGCGGCTGGTCCATGGCTCGGCGCTCAATCGCTCCAACCGCCAGCGTCGCCTTCTGCTGCACGAATATGCGGCGGCCGATGCCTGGCCGTTGATGGGAGTCGCCAACTTCGACGAATTCAACAGCCGCATGGTGCTCGGCGAACCGACCATAGAACCGCGGGTGCGGCCGGCACCCGTGCGCATGCCCCTGCCGCCCGCCGACCATCAAGGGTCGATCTACGAGAACCAGCGCGGATCAGGTCGCCGCTTTTTCCAGACCTATGACGAGCAGGCCGCCATTGCCGGTTAGCGCCGCCATGTCGTTCGTTCGGCGCCGGTGATGCTCAAGCGGAGGGGCGCTCTGGTCGCCGCGGCGTTACTCGCCGCGCGCCCTCCACTTGCCCAGCCGACGACCTGGAACGACTGGCTCGGCACCTATGCCGGCGCCGCCCGCTTTCACCGATCCATCCCGCTCGAGGACATTTATCCGCCCCCCAAGGTGCCGCAGGAGAACTACGCCTACGGCACGCCCTTCGCCCTCCACTTCTCGCTGCGCGCCGCCGGAGGAAGCCTCGCCGTCTGGCTGCGGATCGATGGC
>JAKFVZ010000223.1 GCA_021732965.1 Reyranella sp. | reverse complement strand
GAGCACGCCCTTGTCGTCATAGGTTTCCAGACGCATCTTGATGCGGGCATGCATCGAAAGCGCGCGGCTGTGCAGGGCGTGTTCGAGGGCGCCCATGTCGGAGAACTGCGAGCCCTCGCCCGGCTCACCCTCGCGCTCGAGCGTGATGTAGTAGATGCCGAGAACGATGTCCTGCGAGGGCACGATGATCGGCTTGCCCGACGCCGGCGACAGGATGTTGTTGGTCGACATCATCAGCACGCGCGCTTCGAGCTGGGCTTCCAGCGACAGCGGCACGTGCACGGCCATCTGGTCGCCGTCGAAGTCGGCGTTGAAGGCCGAGCAGACCAGCGGGTGAAGCTGGATCGCCTTGCCCTCGATCAGCACCGGCTCGAACGCCTGGATGCCCAGGCGATGCAGCGTCGGCGCACGGTTCAGCAGGACGGGATGCTCGCGGATGACTTCCTCGAGGATGTCCCAGACCTCCGGACGCTCCTTCTCGACCATGCGCTTGGCGGCCTTGATCGTGTTGGCCATGCCGTAGTTCTGCAGGCGCGAGTAGATGAACGGCTTGAACAGCTCCAGCGCCATCTTCTTCGGCAGGCCGCACTGGTGCAGCTTGAGTTCCGGGCCGACCACGATGACCGAACGGCCCGAGTAGTCGACGCGCTTGCCGAGCAGGTTCTGGCGGAAGCGGCCCTGCTTGCCCTTCAGCATGTCGGACAGCGACTTCAGCGGACGCTTGTTGGCGCCGGTAATGACGCGGCCGCGACGGCCGTTGTCGAACAGGGCGTCGACCGACTCCTGCAGCATGCGCTTCTCGTTGCGCACGATGATGTCGGGCGCGCGCAGCTCCATCAGTCGCTTCAGGCGGTTGTTGCGGTTGATGACGCGGCGATAGAGGTCGTTGAGATCGGACGTGGCGAAGCGGCCGCCGTCGAGCGGCACCAGCGGGCGCAGCTCCGGCGGGATCACCGGCACCAGCTCGAGGATCATCCATTCCGGACGTGCGCCGGACTCGATGAAGTTCTCGCAGAGCTTCAGTCGCTTCACCAGCTTCTTGCGCTTGGCCTCCGACGTCGTCTCGCGCAACTCCTCACGCAGGCGCGGGCGCTCCTCGTTGAGATCGATCGCCTGCAGCATGCCGCGGATCGCCTCGGCGCCGATCTCGGCCTCGAACGAGCCGTCACCGTACTCGTCGAGCGCGTTGAGGTACTGCTCCTCGTTCAGCAGCTCGCGGTACTTCAGCGGCGTCAGGCCGGGATTGCTGACGACGTAGTTCTCGAAATAGAGGATGCGCTCGAGGTCGCGCAGCGTCATGTCGAGCAGCAGGCCGATGCGGCTCGGCAGCGACTTCAGGAACCAGATGTGGGCGACCGGCGAGGCCAGCTCGATATGGCCCATGCGCTCGCGGCGCACCTTGGTGAGGGTCACTTCGACGCCGCACTTCTCGCAGGTGATACCGCGGAACTTCATGCGCTTGTACTTGCCGCACAGGCACTCGTAGTCCTTGATCGGCCCGAAGATGCGGGCGCAGAACAGGCCGTCCCGCTCCGGCTTGAAGGTGCGGTAGTTGATGGTCTCCGGCTTCTTGATCTCGCCGTGGCTCCACGTGCGGATGCGCTCGGGGCTGGCGATCGAGATACGGATCTCGTCGAAGGTCGGCGTGCCCTGCGGCTGGCCCAGTACGTTGATAAGGTCGGTCATCTTTGTCCTACTGTTCTGTGGACGTAATTCGCGAAGTCGGAAGGTCGGTCACGCTCAGGTGGCCGACTGGTTCAGTTCGACGTTGAGGCCGAGGGAGCGCAGCTCCTTGACCAGCACGTTGAAGGATTCCGGGATGCCCGCCTCGAACGTATCGTCGCCGCGCACGATGGCCTCGTAGACCTTGGTGCGACCGGCCACGTCGTCCGACTTGACGGTGAGGATCTCCTGCAGCGTGTAGGCCGCGCCGTAGGCCTCGAGCGCCCACACTTCCATTTCCCCGAAGCGCTGTCCGCCGAACTGCGCCTTGCCGCCCAGCGGCTGCTGGGTAACGAGGCTGTACGGTCCGATCGAACGGGCGTGGATCTTGTCGTCCACGAGATGGTGCAGCTTCAGCATGTAGATGTAGCCGACCGTCACCTTGCGATCGAACGGCTCGCCGGTGCGGCCGTCGACCAGGGTGACCTGCCCCGACGAGTCGAGGTCGGCCATCTTGAGCATCTCGACGATGTCCGGCTCGTGCGCGCCATCGAACACCGGCGACGCGAAGGGAACGCCCTTGCTGAGGTTGCGGGCGAGATCGATCGTCTGTTCGTCGCTCAGGTCCGCAATGTCCCTCTTGAACGACTTCTCGCCGTAGATCTCGCGCAGCTGCTTCTTGATCTGAGCGACCGAGACCTCCCGGGCATCCTCGATCATCTTGCCGATCTTCTTGCCGAGACCCGACGCGGCCCAGCCGAGATGGGTTTCGAGGATCTGACCGACGTTCATGCGCGACGGCACGCCGAGCGGATTCAGCACGATGTCGACCGGGCCGCCCTCCTCGAGGTACGGCATGTCTTCCAGCGGCATGATGCGCGAGATGACGCCCTTGTTGCCATGGCGGCCGGCCATCTTGTCGCCCGGCTGCAGCTTGCGCTTGGTCGCCACGAAGACCTTGACCATCTTCATCACGCCCGGCGGCAGCTCGTCGCCGCGCTGCAGCTTGTCGACCTTGCTGTCGAACCGGTCCTGCAGGCGCTTCATCGATTCGTCGAACTGCTTGTTCACCGCCTCGATTTCAGCCTGCTTCTTGTCCGCCTTGACGGCGATCTGGCGCCACTGGCCCGGCGTGTACTCGCCCAGCACCGTGTCGATGATCTTCGTCCCTGGCTTCAGGCCCTTGAGCCCGCCGGCGACCACCTGGTTCATCAGCATTTCCTGGAGCTGGCTGTAGAAGCTGCGCTCGAGGATGGCCTTTTCGTCGTCGCGGTCCTTGGCGAGACGCTCGATCTCGTCACGCTCGATCGCCAGAGCGCGCTCGTCCTTGTCGACGCCACGGCGGTTGAACACACGGACCTCTACGACAGTGCCCTCGACACCCGGCGGCACCTTCAGCGAGGTGTCGCGCACGTCGGCCGCCTTCTCGCCGAAGATGGCGCGCAGCAGCTTCTCTTCCGGCGTCATCGGGCTCTCGCCCTTCGGCGTCACCTTGCCGACCAGGATGTCGCCCGCCTTCACCTCGGCGCCGATATAGACGATGCCGGCCTCGTCGAGATTCTTGAGAGCCTCTTCGCCGACGTTCGGGATGTCGCGGCTGATTTCCTCCTGCCCGAGCTTGGTATCGCGGGCCATGACCTCGAACTCCTCGATGTGGATCGAGGTGAAGACGTCATCGCGCACGATGCGCTCGGAGAGGAGGATCGAGTCCTCGAAGTTGTAGCCATTCCACGGCATGAAGGCGACGAGCACGTTGCGGCCGAGCGCGAGCTCGCCGTTCTGCGTCGACGGACCGTCGGCCACGATGTCACCCTTCTTCACATGGTCGCCGACGCGAACGAGCGGCTTCTGGGTGATGCAGGTGCTCTGGTTGGAACGTTGGAACTTCAGCAGGTTGTAGATGTCGACCGCCGGCCGGTTCGGGCCGACGTCGTCGGTGGCGCGCACGACGATACGCATGGCGTCGACCTGGTCGACGATGCCGGTGCGGCGGGCCGAGATAGCGACGCCCGAGTCGCGGGCCACCACCTCTTCCATGCCGGTGCCGACCAGCGGCGATTCGGCCTGGATGAGCGGCACCGCCTGGCGCTGCATGTTCGAGCCCATCAGCGCACGGTTGGCGTCGTCGTTCTCGAGGAACGGGATGAGCGCCGCGGCGACCGACACGATCTGCTTGGGCGAGACATCGACGAAGTCGATCGTCTCGGGACGGCCGAGGATGTACTAGCCGCCCTTGCGGC
>JAKFVZ010000694.1 GCA_021732965.1 Reyranella sp. | reverse complement strand
ATCCAAATGCGTCATTTTTTGCCTCAAGCGTCCATTTCGACAGCCGCACGGGCAACTGTCGCCGCAGGCTCGGCCCGATGGCTTCGCAGCCACCCCAGAACCATGCCGACGTAGCTTGCGAACGCCTCATGGCTCATGCGGCGAAGGCGCCGGGGCAGGAGAGGGCGGTACAGTGCGTGCGCGCGTTCGAGTGCGCCCACGGCGGCGACATCATAGCCAGCGTCACCCAGCAGGGCCGAGGTACGCTCGCGGGCGGCCTTCTCAATGGCGATCGCTCGATGGTCGATCACAACTTCGCCGAACGCCGCGGCGTTGCAAAAGGCAGTCAGCGCCTGTCGACACTGCTCGTCGGGTTCGCAGTTTGCGAGGCCCGCATGCTGGATGAGAACAAGATGCGCTCTGTCCCCGTTCGTGCCGAGGCGCACCTCCGCAGTCGAGCAGCGGCGTCCGGTCAGATCTCGGAGCGAAAGGATATGCGTGCGCAACAGCCAGGTTTCAGGCGCATAGGATCCCACACAATGACCAAGCGCGAGGCCTTCTTCCTGAAGTGACTGTCGCGTCGACAAGGCGTGGATCTGCCGGCTGCCAAAGACCTGAGCGTGTTCGAACAGGCCGGGCCATCGCGCTCTGCGATCGGCTGGAAGACGCGGGAATTCCTGTTCCAGAGCCCGTCGAATGGCATCATGGCGCGAATGCCAGGCAGGAGCCATTGCTCTCACCTGGTCCGGATCACTGCCCAGAAGCGCAAGCTCGGTGACGATCATGGCCTCCTGGGCGCTCGCCTTCAGCCTGAGGCTGTGCTGCAGCAGTGGTGCAACGAGGTTCGCCTTGAGGTCGCGCAGAGCATCCCTGACGTCACGCTCGAACAGGGGGTGGCAGCTCCCCTGATACGCCAAGGCAGCCCGAACTGTTTCCGGCGGAATGATCGATGGAAGCAGGCCGACGTGCCTGCAGAGCGCCTTTTCGACGACTTCGATGATGCCGGCTGCCACATGGGCATTGCCGATCTTGCACCCGGCGCCCGTCGCGAGATCCAACGCCCGCGCGGCGCGGCGCAACGTCTCGGATGTCGTTTCGCGCCCAATTTGACCCGAAGCCGTCGCGGAGGCCCAAGGGTATGCGATCAGGCGCCGCACAGATGCCGGCCTAACCTCGAACAGCTCGCTCAGCACTGTCGTCAGCGCTTCACCCTGTGCCAGGCGGCTCAGTGCCGTCCTGGCACGCTGGCATGTGCGACCACGCAGCAGGATCCCAACGACCTCCTGCTCTCCCTGGAGCCTGCGCAATGCAGCGCTGAGCAGCAGGTTGAAGGTGCCAGCGCGCCGGCCGCCTGTAGCGTTGAGGGCAGCCAAGGCATCAGGTACGAGCGCCTTCTCGAACGCGGCCAGAGCGCTCGTGGCCAGGGTGACAGTGGGGCAAGCATTCGAAAGCTTGAAACGGCCCCCGGCCGGCGCCCACGATGCAGGCGGACGATCTTTGCCCGCGAACAGCTGGGCGTAATGCTGGATTTGCGGAATTTCGGCATCACTCCCGCCCAAATCTGCGGGCGGGCGCCTATAGGCCTCTGAGCAGATCTCGTGCGTGGTCCTGGTCGCGCCTTCGAGCGCCCGAAGCGAGATGCTCCCGTCGCGCTCGACGAACCAGATCTGCCGGGTTGGCGGAGCAATCAGCGCTGCAGCCCAGGCATCGCTCTCACGACCAGAAATGAAGCGCGGCAGGACCCGGTTCAAGCGGTCGAGCTCGTCGTCCCCCATGCCAGGCAATGCAAGCGCCGGCAGGAGCTTTGGCCTGCCGGCGCCGGACAAGGCGTCCGACCTGTTCACATGAAAGAAGACCTGGGCTGCCATGGACCGATTCGCTATGGATCGTTGGCGTTATTCTTCCACAGGTCCTTTTGATCGCAACGCTCAGAGCTTCGGTGTTGCGGCCTCGTCCTCGAAAGAAGCGGGGATTTCCCCGGTTTCGCGATGCGAGCCGTGCTAGTGGAAGAGCACATAGCCCGTTTCGAGCGTCGTGGTCGACATGACAGCGGTTCCCTCTGGAAGGAGGTGGATGGCGCAGTCGGGCTGCTCGGACAGCTCTCCGTCGCGATAGGTCAAGATCTTCAGGTTGCCCTTCTCGACCTCGATCATGAGCTGGCGCTGGGTGCCGTCGGGCGCCTTGAACTCCAGGATCAGCCCGTCATAGCCGGACTTGACGATCTCGACCGGCCAGGTCGCTTTCTGGAGGTCGCTCAGATCGTCGGCCTCGCCGTCCGGAACGCGCCAGTCCACGACCGTGCCCGTCATCAGCCGCTCGACACCGTCTGCGCGCATGCCGACCGATTCCCGCAGCTTGCTGAGACCCGCCATCTCGATCGTGGAGAGCGCCGCGGGCGTGGTGCCAAGGATCGCGCACCAGTTCTCGAAATTGACCGGATCGACCTCAACGTAGAACGGGCCGTTGTGCCGGCCTTCGCCGCCGACGAGTCCCTGCTTCTCGGCCAGTGGATCAAGGTTGTGCGTGTTGCCGTCGATGATCGAGCGTGCGGCAGCATTCATCTGCCTCGCATCAAGGAGGAGAAAGGCCTTACCGGCATCAAACCCGGCCGATTCCAGGTCGATTGACTGGTTGTTGGCCCAGGCCTGGGACTGGAAGCGTGCGTAGAGAACTGGGATCTGCATCGGAATCGTCTCCTGTGAACCTCAGGAAACGAGCGATCCATGAAAGGGACAACGCAGCGGCGCTCCAGCGAAGGATTGCTCAACGCGTGGAGCGACCGGGATTGCATCAAGTCGTGGATTGGGCCTTCAGCCACTCCTCTCTGTCTACCGCAGCGGGTAGATTGGTCGACAGTGGCTGGCCCAACGGGTTGCGGAGTTCGAGTTTGGATCAGGAACGCAAGAAGATACTCGACAAGATCGCGGCCCTGCGCACCAAAACGCAGGCCGCGGGCTGCACCGAGGAGGAGGCCCTTTCGGCAGCTGCGAAAGCGGCTGAGCTGCTGGACCGCTACGGCCTCGACGAGAGTGATCTGCGAGCCGCGCAGCAGTCCGATTATGAGCGCGCCGATTTCGATGTTTCCGACGCGGTCGGCGAAAGGCTTTGGCGCATCGCCACCGCGATTTCCGGCCTGACCGACACGCGGACCTGGAGCAATGGCATCAAGGGCCGGCCCGATACCAAGATCTCGTTCTGGGGGCTCGGCGTCGATGTCAGCATCGCTCACTACCTGCTCGACATCTGCGATCGGGCCGTCCGGTCAGCAGCCGCGCGCCACGAGGCCAGCCTGGTGCTGCTGCGCCCCAATGTCCGGCGCCGACGGCTTCACGCCTTCCTCGACGGGATGATCATCCGCTTAGCCAAGCGCATCCGTGAGATCGAATGGACGCGCAAGCGCTCTCAAGGGGAGGGCAGTGGTCTGGTCGTGCTCAAGATGGCGCTGGTCGATGCGAGCCTGAAGGGCCAAGGGATCATGCTGCAATCAGTTGCGCAGCGGCACTTCACGGACGCCGAGCCTGAGTTCGAGCTCGGCGCCGGCGCAGCCGATCGGGTCCGGCTCGACGCAGGCGTCGGCTCAGGCAAGGCCCATATCGCGCTGATAGCGCCCTAAAGGCTGTGGAAACGTCGCAGACAGCTTTTTGAGGGCTTCCTGCGACTCAGCAACGCCGCCACAATGAGGCATGGCCGATCGCAAAATTCCGCTCAAGTCGAGACAGGAGTTCGCTGACCTCTCGCTTCACGAGAAGAACAGCTACCTCCAGCATGTCGGGCACAGGCTTCAGGAGATCACGGGCGAGCCCGTAGAGCCTCTCGACAAGGACGCGCTCAGCCGCCTGCGCCGCTATTATAGCCGCCGTTCCCTGGTGGAGATGAAGCTCGAAGAGGTCAAAAGCGACGGGCTGAGGGCGTCGCTGAGCAGCATGGCCGACGCGATCCGGGCC
>JAKFVZ010000352.1 GCA_021732965.1 Reyranella sp. | reverse complement strand
GGCAAGTGGCATCTCTCGGCGACGATGGATCTCAACAACAAGCCGGTCGATGCGCCACTGCTCGACTATCGCAAGACCATGGAGTCCTACGGCTTCCAGGATTTCTTTGGCGTCGGCGATCTGATCGACGGCACACAGGGCGGCTACAAGTACGACGACGGCACGCTCGCGACGGCGATCTCATGGTTGCGCACCGAAGGTCAGACGCTGCGCGCCAAGGGGCAGCCGTGGTACCTCGCGGTCAACTTCGTGAATCCGCACGACACGATGTATTTTGATTCCGATATCGGCAACGAGGACATCCAGGGCAAGAAGCATGCGCTGGGCATCGCCCGCGCGCCCGACGACGAACTCTATCGCGCGACCTGGGACAAGGTCCCGCTACCGACCAACCGGCACCAGGCCTTCGATGCGATCGGACGGCCGCTGGCCCATCTCTACTACCAGCGCTCGATCGACCTGCTGGTCGGGCAATGGCCCGACGAGGATCGCCGCTGGCGCGACCTGCGCAACTACTATTTCAATGCGATGCGCGACTGCGACCAGCAGGTGTCGCGACTGATGCAGGCGCTCGAGTTCAACGGCATGGCGGAGAAGACGATCGTCATCTTCACCGCCGACCATGGCGAACTCGGCGGCAGCCACCAGATGCGCGGCAAGGGCACCAATGCCTACCGCGAGCAGAACCACCTGCCGCTCATGATCATCCATCCCGGCCTCGCGGGCGGCAGGGAATGCCAGGCGATCACCTCGCAGCTCGACCTCACGCCCACGATCCTCGCCCTCACCGGCAAGGACGCCGCCTCCGTCGCGCGCGCCGGCGACGGCCTGCGCGGCAAGGATTTCTCCGCGCTGCTGCGCAATCCCGAGGCGGCGGCGCCGAAATCCGTGCGACCGGCGGCCCTGTTCAACTTCAACATGCTGTCCTACGCCGACCCGAAATGGGCGGCGATGACGATCGACACGCGCATCTTCAGGACGAAGTCGCCCCAGGAGCAGGAGAAGCACCTCGCCGGCCACTTCCCCGACTTCCCGCACCGCACGGGTCTGCGCAGCATCTGGGACGGCCGTTACCGCTACTCCCGCTACTTCTCGCCCATGCAATTCAACACGCCGAAGACGATGGAAGAGCTGCTCGCGAAGAACGACCTCGAGATCTACGACCTGCAGTCCGACCACGACGAGATGAACAACCTCGCGCTCGACCCGAAGAAGAACGGCGACCTGATCCTGGCGCTGAACCAGGTGATGAACGAGCGCATCGCCGACGAGGTCGGCGTCGACGACGGATCGTTCCTGCCCATCCGCAACGGGAAGTGGTCTTTCCCGCCCCTGGACGAGCGGTAGGCCGAGCGCAGCTCGGCCGCAGGAGCGTCAGGACATTGCCTTTGGCAATGTCCGGGAGCGCCGCTCGGTGGCGCCACCCGCTCAAGCTTTTCAAGAGGCCTTTCGGACGAGAGAGCCATACGTCGCTCCCGGACATTGCTGCGCAATGTCCTGACGCTCGTCCAAGGCCGCGCTGGCGTCGCCTACTTTCTTTCGAACGTGCCCGTGAGCGCGGTCTTGGCCAGCGTATTGAAATGCAGTTGGAAGCCGACTATCGCCGCCGACGTATCGGCCGCCACCGGCAGCGCCTCTTCCTTCACCGCGAACACCGTGAACACGTAGCGATGCGGGCCGTGGCCCGGCGGCGGGCACGGGCCGCCATAGCCCGGCGCGCCGAAGTCGGTGCGGGTCTGCAGCGCGCCCTTGGGCAGGAGGCCAGCCTTCGGATTGCCGGCGTCGAGCGCCAGTTCGGTGGTGCCGGCGGGGATGTTGACCACCACCCAGTGCCAGAAACCCGAGCCGGTCGGCGCGTCGGGATCGAAGCAGTGCACCGCGAAGCTCTTCGTCCCCTCGGGCGCACCCGACCAGCGCAGGTGCGGCGACTTGTTGCCGCCGCCGCAGCCGAAACCGTACTCGGCCGAGAGGATATGCTCCATGCCGAGGCTGGCGCCTTCCTTGAAGCTGTCGCTGGTCAGAGTGAATGCCATGGTCCTGCGTTCCTTCGCTGTTGCTGAATCTGGTGACGCGATGATGTCACGAACGGCCGGGTGGTGCCTGCCTCTCGATGGCTTCCAGCCGCGACGCAATCAGGGTCGCGCTCAGGAGTTGCAACGCCGACCACGCCGCCCCGACTCCCGGCAGCAGGGCCCACAGCCAGCCCACGAAGTAGCCGACGACGACCGCGACGGCGAGAAAGAGCGCCGTGGCCTTGAGCTTGCGCCGGGCCCCGGCCCTGAACTCCGCGGAGGTCTTGCCCATCTGCGCGGACTTCGCCGCCAGGGTGTCGTGCAATCCCATAGCGGGGCCTTCCGTTTGAGCGTGGTCTTAGCACCGGGCGTCGCTCCCGGAGCTTGCCGCGGGCAAGCTCCTGACGCTCACGGGCGGAGTAAAGCGCGAGCTGCGCTCGCGCTTTACTCCGCCTTGATCCCGATTTCCTTCATGACCTGAAGCATGATCCTGGTGTCGCGCTGGAAGACCTTGTTGGTCGCTTCCATGTCGAGCGGGCCGACGATCAGGTAGTTGGCCATCAGCGCCTTCACCTTCTCGTCGGTACCGGCTTCGAACAGCGTGTCGGCCAGCTTCTTGGAGACGTCCTTGGGCGTCGCGGCCGGGACGGCGAACACGGCAAAGGCGCGCGTCTCGTAGAAGCCACCGACGGCGCCCTGCTCCGTCATCGTCGCCACGCCGGGAAAGGCCGGCAGACGGTCGCCCATCATGGCGATGGCCTTGCCCTTGCCGGAGGCGATCACCGCCGCCGCACCGGCCGGACTGCCCGCCCCGCCGTCGAGCGCCTGGGCCGCCACGTCGGCGAACATCGCCGCCTCGCCGCGATACTGCACGACCTCGACCTTGAACCCGTACTGCTTGGCCATCGTCTCGATCAGCATCTGCGGCGTCGAGCCCGGCCCATATGCGCCGAAGTTCAGCTTGTCGACCTTCTTGGCGTATTCCACGAACTGCTTGAGGTTGGTCGCACCGGTCTTCTCGGCCGCGACCACGGGGCCGCCGAGGCTGGTGGTCATGGCGAGATAGGTGAAGTCCTTCTCGGGGTCGTACGGCAGGTCCTTCACCGTGACCCGGTTCTGGATCAGCGACGAAGAGATGGTGCAGAGCACGGTGTAGCCGTCCGGCGGCGCGCGCTTCACCTCGGCCACGCCGATCGTGCCGCCGGCCCCGCCCTTGTTCTCGACCACCACCGAAGTGCCGAGCTTGCGGCCGAGATACTCGCCATACACGCGCGCGATTCCGTCGGTCTGCCCGCCCGCCGGATAGGGCACGATGATCCGGATCGGCTTGTTGGGAAACGCACCCTGCGCCCATGCGGACGAACCGAGAATCGAGGGCGCCGCAAGAACGCCCGCACCCGCAACGATGAGCCCGCGCCGTGTCGGATTACGCATCAAACTTCCTCCCTGATCTGCAGGGCCTTCCCGACCCCTGATCTTGTGGACGGCACCCTAATTCAGGAGGTGTGAAGGCGGCAAGCGACTGGCGGCGGATCGCGACATTCGGCAAACAGAAGAATTCCACGGAGCAATTTCATGCACGAAGCCGCATCCACCTGATGATCTTCTGGTTAACCTGCATCGGCGGCATCGCCGTCGCCTATCTCCTGGGCGCGACACCCACCGGCTATCTCGCGGGCAGGATGCTGCGCGGCATCGACATTCGCGAGCATGGCTCGCGTTCCACCGGAGCCACCAACGTGTTGCGCACGCTCGGCAAGGGGCCGGCGCTGGTGGTGCTGCTGGTCGACGTGCTGAAGGGCGTGGCCGCCCTCCTGTTTGCGCGCTGGTTTTATGCCTGGCTGGGCACACCGGCCGAGGGCGTCGCCTGGGCCGTCTGCCTGTGCGGACTCGAGGTGCTGCTGGGACACAGCCGCT
>JAKFVZ010000346.1 GCA_021732965.1 Reyranella sp. | reverse complement strand
GTGCGCTTTCAACGTGTGCGGAATGTCCTTCACGGTCCTGAGGTTCGCGGTGACATCCTCGCCGGTGGTGCCGTCGCCGCGCGTCGCGCCTTGGACGAATTCGCCGTCCTCGTAGCGCAGGCTGATAGAGAGGCCGTCGATCTTCGCCTCGCAGCTGAAGGCGATCTCGTCCTCGGGTCCGATGTTGGTCTCGCGTTCCAGGCCGCGACGCACGCGGTCGAGGAAATCCTGCAGCTCCTCGTCGGTGAAGCAGTTGTCGAGCGACAGCATCGGCCGGCGATGCGTGACCTTGGCGAAGGCCGTCGTCGGCGTGGGCGCGACGCGCTGCGTCGGGCTGAACATGTCGACGATCTGCGGGAAACGCGCCTCGATCGCCTTCAGCCGCTGGCGGAGCTTGTCGTACGCCGCGTCGGAAATCTCCGGCTCGTCCTTCTCGTGATAGAGCTTGTCGTGGTGGACAATCTCCTCGGCCAGACGCTTGTGCTCGGAGCGGGCCTGCCGCTCCGTCAGCTTGTCGACGTCGAGCGCCGCCACGACCTTCGCCGCACGGGACATTGCCGTCTCCCTAGCCCGCCGCCGCCAGCAGCCGGTCGGCCGCGGCCCGCGCCTCGACCGTCACTTCAGCACCCGACAGCATCCGCGCGATCTCCTCGCGGCGGCCCTTGGCGTCGAGCGACAGCACATCGGTGCTGGCAGCCGTGCGCGTGGTCGTCTTGCGAATCAGCCAGTGGCGGTCGGCGACGGCCGCGACCTGCGGCGAATGGGTGACGACCAGGACCTGAACGTCCCGGGCCAGCCGCTTCAACCGCTCACCGACGGCCGCCGCGGTGGCGCCGCCGATGCCGGAGTCGACCTCGTCGAACACGATGGTCGGTGCGTCGCCGACCTTGGCCAGGCAGACCTTGAGCGCCAGCAGGAAGCGCGACAGCTCGCCGCCCGAGGCGATCCTGGCAATGGGCGACGGCGGCGCGCCGGGATTGGTCGAGACGGTGAACTGCACGCGGTCGGTGCCGGCCGAGGACCATTCGGCCTCCGGGAGCGCCGCCACGTCGGTGACGAACTTCGCTCGTTCCAGCTTCAGCGGCGCCAGTTCGGCGGCCACCGCCTTGTCGAGCCGGGCCGCGCCCTTGCGGCGGGCGGCCGCCTGCGTTTCCGCGGCCGCAACATAGATCGCTCGGGCCGCCTTCGCCGCGGTGGCCAGCTTCTTCAGCCCGGCCTCGCCGTCGTCGAGGGCCGCAAGTTGCGCCGAGAATTTCTCGGCGAGCGCGGCGAGCCCGGCCACGGCGACATTGTGTTTGCGCGCCATCGCCCGCAGCGCGAACAGCCGCTCCTCGATCTTCTCGAGACGTGCCGGATCGAACTCCAGCGCATCGCGCGCCATCTCGAGCTGGGCCTGCGCCTCGGTGGCTTCGCTCAGGGCGCGATCGAGCGCGGCCAGCGGTGCGTCGAGACGACCGGCCGCCTTGTCGGCGTTGCGTTCGACCAGGCGATGCGCCGTCCTGAGGCTCGCAACGGCCCCCCGACCCTGCTCCAGCTCGTCCAGCGCCTGGCTGACCGCTTCGCCCAACGCGCTGCCCGCCCGCATGAGCTGGCGCTCGCCAGCCAGCGTTTCCTCGTCGTCGGCCTTCGGCGCCAGGGCATCGAGTTCCTTCACCGCGTGACGCAGAAACTCCTCGTCGCGCCGTGCCGCCTCGGCGGCGGCCTGCGCGTCGGCATGGGCCTGCTCGGCGGTGCGCCATGCCGTCCATGCAGAGGCGACGGCGGCGGCCTGCTTCTCGAGGCCGGCGAAGGCATCGAGCGAACCTCGATGCGTTGCCGTGTCGAGCAGCCCGTGCTGCTCCATCTGTCCCTGGATCTCGACCAACGTGTCGCCCAGCCGGCGCAGCAGCCCGACCGAGGCCGGCTGGTCGTTGACGAAAGCACGGCCGCGACCGTCGGCACCGATCATGCGGCGCAAGGTCAGGACATCTTCGCCATCGAGGCCCTGCTCCGCCAGGATCGATCGCGCCGGATGATCGCGCGGCAGGTCGAAGGAGGCAGCGATCGAGGCCTGGGTGGCGCCGCGCCGCACCACGCCCGATTCGGCACGGGCGCCGAGCGCCAGGCCCAGCGCATCGATCAGGATCGACTTGCCGGCGCCTGTCTCACCGGTCAGTGCACCGAGGCCGCCGCCATGGGCGAAATCGAGGTCGAGTTTCTCGATCAGCACGAAGTCGCGGATCGAGAGCGTGGCGAGCATGCCGGACGGTCAGAAGATGCTGGAGAACCAGCCGCGCTTCTCGTCAGGCGGCCGTGTGCCCTCGCCGGTCATCAGGAAGTAGCTGTCCTGATACCATTCGCTGCCGGGGAAATTGTAACCGAGCACGGCGGCGGCTTCCTGCGCTTCGCTCTTCACGCCGAGCGAGAGGTAGCTTTCGACCAGGCGATGCAGCGCCTCGGGCACGTGCGTCGTCGTCTGGTAGCGTTCGATCACCACGCGGTAGCGGTTGATGGCGCCCACATACTGCTGGTTCTTCTGGTAGTAGCGGCCGACGTCCATCTCCTTGCCGGCGAGATGGTCGATGCAGAGCTCGACCTTGAGGCGGGCGTCGCGCGCATAGGGCGACTCCGGAAAGCGCTTCACGACTTCCGCCAGTGCGTCGAGCGCCTGCTGGGTTATGCGCTGGTCGCGACCGACGTCGGAGATCTGCTCATAGAAGCAGAGCGCCTTGAGATAGTAGGCGTAGGGCAGGTCGCGATGGCCGGGATGGAGCTGGATGAAGCGATCCAGCGCGATGATGGCTTCGTCGTACTTGTTCGACTGGTAATAGGCGAAGGCCGCCATGATCTGCGCCTTGGTGGCCCAGACCGAATAGGGGTGCTGACGGTCGACTTCCTCGAAGTTCTTGGCGGCCGTCTTGTATTCCTGCTGCCCGAGCGCATCGAGACCGCGATTGTAGAGCTGTTCGACGGGGCGCTCGACATACTTGTCGTCGTCCGAGCCGCAGGCGGACAGGCCGAGCATCGCCAGCGAGAGCGTCAGCCCGGCAATGATGCGTCGTCCCTTACTCACAACCAACTTCGACATGTCCCATCCGTGATACTTCGGCCCGGCGCGTTATATCACGCGCCTGCGAAAAAAAGAGGGGCCAACGGCCCCTCAAGAAGATGCGTGGATAACCGAAATTCCTGTGTCAGTTGGCTTGCCGCCGCAGGAAAGCCGGAATCTGCAGATCGTCGTCGTCGCGGGCGGGCTTCGCACGCTCCGTGACATCGAGGCTGATCGAGGTCTGGACCGGTGCCGGGCGCGACGCGGGCGCCTTGGGAGCCACCGGCACGACGTTTTCCGGCGCGGTGCGTGCAACTGTCGGCTCGGCCGGCGCGGCGGCCGGGGCGGTTGCCGCAGGCTTCGGCGCCGAGAAGGCACCGGTGATTCGCTGGAACAGGTTCGGCGCGCGGCTGTCGGTTGCCGGGCGAGCGGCCATCGGACGCGTGACGGCCTCGGCACGGACCGGCGCCGGCTTGGGAGCCGACGGACGGCTGACGCGCCAGTCGTTCTCGTCGACCAGCGGGCGCTGCGGGGCGGCCTGGACGGGCGCCGGAGCCGGTGCGGCCGCGACGGGGGCCGGGATCGGCGCGGGCGCCGGTGCGACCGGCGCTTCCATGACCGGCGCGGCCATCACGGGTTCCTCGACCACCGGCGCTTCGTACACCGGTGCGGGTGTCGGCATCGAGGCCACGATCGGCGCGGCCGGAGCGGCTGCCTCGACCGGGGCCGGCGCGAAGGCCGGGGGCGCAACGGCCATCGGCGGCGCGACGGGAGCCGCCGGCATCGCAGGCGCCATCGCAGCGGCCGGCATGGCAACGCGACCGACCGGCGGCGCGGCCGGACGGCTGAGCGCCGGCTGGCCGGTCTGCATCGGACGGTTCATGTCGAGCGACAGGTAGTTC
>JAKFVZ010000349.1 GCA_021732965.1 Reyranella sp. | reverse complement strand
CCCACCCGGTCGAATAGCCTTTCCGGCTCCGGCGAGGGGCGGGCGTTCGTTACTGGAGATCAGTCGTGTCGAGCGAGGCTAACGAGAAGCTCATCCTGGCGCTGCCCAAGGGACGCATCCTCAAAGAGGCTGCTCCCGTCTTTGCGCGCGCCGGCATCGAACCGGAGGCGGCCTTCGCCGATCCGGACGCCCGCCAGCTCCGCTTCACGACCAACCATCCCGACCTCGACATCATCCGCGTCCGTTCCTTCGACGTCGCGACCTTCGTGGCCTTCGGCGCCGCCCATCTCGGCATCGCCGGCGCCGACGTGCTGATGGAGTTCGACTATCCCGAGATCTACGCGCCGATCGACCTCGGCATCGGCCGGTGCCGGCTGGCCGTCGCCGAGCCGGTCGAGATGGCGGGCAGCGACGATCCGCGACGCTGGAGCCACGTCCGCATCGCCACCAAGTATCCCGAGGTGACGCGCCGCCACTTCGCCGCGCGCGGCGTCCAGGCCGAGTGCGTGAAGCTCTCGGGCGCGATGGAACTGGCGCCGTCGCTCGGCCTCAGTCACCGCATCGTCGACCTCGTCGATTCGGGCCGCACGCTGAAGGACAACGGTCTGGTCGAGATCGAGCACATCGCCGACATCACCTCGCGCTTCATCGTGAACCGCGCCGCGCTCAAGACCCGGCCGGAGCGGGTCGGCCACTGGATCGACCGGTTCCGCGAAGTCGCCGCGGGAGTGGCCAGTGCCGCTTAGGCTCGACGCTTCGGCGCCGGGTTTCGAAAAGGAATTTTCGGCCTTCCTCGGGCGCAATCGGGACACCGACGAGAATGTCGACCGAGTCGTCGCCGGTATCGTGGCCGACGTGAGGGCGCGTGGCGACGCGGCGGTCGTCGACTACACCGCGAAGTTCGACTGGGTCGGCATCACCGTAGACAACATGCGCATCTCCGACGCCGAGCGTTCGGCTGTGGCGGCAAAAGTGCCGGCGGCGCAGCGCGAGGCGCTGACGTTCGCGGCCAGGCGCATCGAGGCTTTCCATCGCGCGCTCATGCCGAAGGACGTCGACTTCACCGACGCCACCGGCACGCGGCTCGGTGCGCGCTACCGGCCCGTCGATGCGGCCGGCGTCTACGTGCCGGGCGGCACGGCGGCCTATCCGTCGTCGGTGCTGATGAACATCGTGCCGGCCAAGGTCGCGGGCGTGGGGCGCATCGTGATGGTGGTGCCGACGCCCGGCGGCACGCTCAATCCGCTGGTCATGCTGGCTGCCGAGATCGCCGGGGCCGACGAAGTCTGGCGCATCGGTGGCGCGCAGGCCGTTGCCGCGCTCGCCTACGGCACGCAGTCGATCAAGCCGGTCGACAAGATCACCGGACCGGGCAATGCCTATGTCGCGGCCGCCAAGCGGCGTGTGTTCGGCCAAGTCGGCATCGACCTGATCGCCGGACCTTCGGAAATCCTGGTCGTCGCCGACCGGCACAACGATCCGCAGTGGATCGCGGCCGATCTCCTGTCGCAGGCCGAGCACGATCCGTCCTCGCAGTCGGTGCTGATCGCCGACGATGCGGCCTTCGCGGACGCTGTCGTGCGCGCGGTCGAGGTCGAATTGGAGACCCTCGACCGTGCGGAGATCGCCGCCGCGAGCTGGCGCGACAATGGCGCGGTGATCCTGGTGCCGGACTTTGCCGCGGTACCGCCGATCGTCGATGCCATCGCCGCCGAACACGTCGAACTGGCGATGGAAATGGCGGAGGCCGAAGCGCTGTCGGAGAAGATCCGTCACGCCGGCGCGATCTTCCTCGGCCGTCACACGCCCGAGGCGATCGGCGACTACGTGGCCGGCACCAACCACGTGCTCCCCACTTCGCGCGCCGCGCGCTTCTCGGGCGGGCTGGGCGTCGCCGACTTCCTGAAGCGTACCTCGCTGGTTGCCTGCACGCCGCAGTCGCTGGCCGCACTCGGTCCGTCGGCGGTTGCGCTCGCCGACGCCGAAGGGCTCGGAGCACACGGCCGCTCGGTTTCGCTCCGGATGGGTCGCTAGCCATGCCGGCAGGCGCGACCGAAGACAAGGCGCGGCGAATCGTCGACGTCGTGCTGGACGAGGACTCGGTTGCCCGCAGCACGCCCGAGGTCGAGCACGAGCGCGCGGTCGCGCTGTTCGACCTGATCGAGGAGAACGACTTCGCCCTCGTCGGCAGCCAGCCCGGTC
Source organism: Reyranella sp. (assembly GCA_021732965.1). Taxonomy (GTDB): domain Bacteria; phylum Pseudomonadota; class Alphaproteobacteria; order Reyranellales; family Reyranellaceae; genus Reyranella. The sequence goes on along the minus strand of JAKFVZ010000349.1, from coordinate 1,728 downwards.
CGTACCGCCTGCGCATCGGCATCTTCGAGCAGCGCCTCGTCTTCGACGTGCGCAACGAGGCCGACGAGAAGCTGCGCGACATCGTGCTGTCGCTGACGCCCTTCCGTAAGGTCGTGAAGGACTATTTCCTGATCTGCGAGAGCTACTACGCCGCCATCAAGAAGCTGGGGCCGTCGCAGATCGAGGCGCTCGACATGGGCCGGCGCGGCCTCCACAACGAGGGTTCGGAACTGCTGCGCGAGCGGCTCGACGGCAAGATCGAGGTCGATCACGACACGGCCCGCCGGCTGTTCACGCTGATCTGCGCGCTTCACATCAAATCGTGAGAGCGGCGGGGCGATGACCGGACTGCCCGCCAGCCTGCTCTTCGCCTGCAGCGAAAATTCGGTCCGGTCGCCGATGGCCGAGGCGCTGGCCAAGCGGCTTTACGGTCGGTCTCTCTATGTGGATTCGGTGGGAGTGCGCGCAAGCGAGGTCGATGGCTTCGCGGTGTCCGTGCTCGATGAACTCGACATCGACGTCCATCGCCATCATGCCAAGACGTTCGACGATGTCGATCCCGCCTCGTTCGACTTGATCGTCACCCTGTCGCCGGAAGCCCATCACAGCGCGCTCGAATTCACGCGCGGTACGGCGACCGAGGTCGAGTATTGGCCGACGCCCGACCCCAGTGCCGTGGAAGGATCGCGGGAGACGCGGCTCGATGCCTACCGTCACACCCGCGATCAGGTTCTGGCCCGACTGAAGGCGCGCTTCGGCGTGCCGATGACGCCTACGGTCTAGTCCACCGCGTCTAGCGCTGGGTGACGTGGCCCTGCGGATCGAGCGTGATCATGTAGTAGGTGTCGCCCTTGAGCGCCTGGCCCTGCCAGCTCCCGTCACTGTTGCGCATCAGCACGGTGACGCCGTTGTAGCCGGCGTCGTGGATCTGCTGGCGTGCGATCGCGCCTTCAGCCGTCGGTGTCCAGTTCGGGGCTGTCGTCGGCATGCGGGTACTGCCCGGCTCGGCGCCGGGCTCGCGGCCGCTCGGCATGCCTTGCGCCTGGGCTACATTCGTCGCAAGGACTGCGGCGCCGACCAGGGAAATAGCGAGCAATGTGCGGGTCATGATGACTCTCCTCGGTGCGAAGCGCTGCCACACTGGAGCGCTTTCGACGGGAGTCATTTCCGTCCCGGATTATGAATGGATTGTGGCCGACCCTCGCTTGCGCGCGCAGGTGAGACACCTGCATCGCGCAAGCGATCGTAAGGACAGAGTCAGCGAGCGGGCGCTGCTCCGGCGTACCACGCCGCGCGGTTCGAACTGCGACGCGTCACCGGCAGGTTGACGAGGTCCATGAACACCGAGGCGCCGCCATCGGCACCGGCGAGATCGCCTTCCAGCACCTCGACGTCGAAGGTGAGCTTGTCGCCTTCGAGCTTCGGCGACTTCAGCGTTACGACCGCATCGACCACGCTGGCCTTCGCCTTGTTCAGCACCGAGACGGTGGCATTGGGCGGATCCTTGGCAAAGGAGTTGGGCGCGTTCAGCGTCCATTCCTCGAGCACATGCGGCAGCATCGCGTGACCGGCCGAGCGCACCGGGCGGTCGGCGAACACGATGACGCTGGGCGCCACGCCCTCGAGGATCAGCTTCTTGTCCTGCAGCTTGGCGCCGCGGGCGTTGAGCACGAACATCGAGGGGATTAGGCGCGGGTGCTGCGAGGCGCCGACGACCTTGGGCAGGCC